>NZ_JBHVYK010000112.1:0-24018 GCF_042880855.1 Streptomyces sp. NPDC058291 | reverse complement strand
GTGCCGGCTGCCCCGCCCAGGTCGGCGTCGGCACCGGCGAGCAGGCCGGCGGCCGGATCCGCGGCGGCGTCCGCGGCGTCCGCGTCCGTGCCGGCGGCCCGTTCCGGGAACGGGCCGGGCGCCGTCTCCGCCGCGCGCTCCGCTTCCGCGGCGGCTTCCGGTTCCGGTGCGGGTTCCGGTCCGGGAACGCAGGGCGGGGGCGCCGGGCGCAGTTCGGGATGGCCCGTGATGACGCCTCCGGACCTGCCGCCGCGCCCCGTGCCCAGGGCCCCGCTGACCGACGTGGTGCCCAAGCGGACGCTGGTGATCATCGCCGCGGTGGTGCTGCTCGCGGTGCTCGGCACCGTGCTGGCCCTCACGCTCGGCGGTGGCGACGACAAGGCGAGCGGGGCGAAGGGCGGTGGCGCCGGCACCGTCGCGAGCGGCAGCCCGAGCGCCGACACCAAGGAGGACGAGAGCGGCGGGACCCGTGCGGACGGGTCGCAGTCACAGTCCGCGGCGGCCTCCGGATCCTCCTCCGGTGACGCCGCCGCCGGAGGAGCCGGGTCCGGCGGCGCCGGCGGGAAGGGCGCGGCGGTGACCGCGCACCGGGGCGCCCAGGGCTACTCGATCGGGCTGCCCAAGGGGTGGAAGTACAAGACCTCGGACTCCGCGGGCGACCGTTTCACCGGGCCCGACGGACAGAAGCTGCTCGTCGCCTGGACGACCACGCCCAAGGACGACCCCGTCGCCGACTGGAAGAACCAGGAGCGCGGCATGGTGCGTCCGCAGTACAAGAAGCTCCGGATAGAGCAGGTGGACTACCGCGGCTGGAACACTGCCGACTGGGAGTTCACCTACACGGACGACGGGACGGCGTACCGGACGATCGACCGCGGGTTCGTCGTGAACGGCAGCCTCGGGTACGCGCTGATGTACACCGCGAAGTCCGCCGCGTGGGACAGCGCTCTGCGGGAATCCACATGGAAGACGCTCACGGACACCTTCACGCCGAAGAAGTAGCCGTCGTCGAGCGGCCGTGTTCGGGGTGAGATCCTGCATCCCCTCTTTGCGGGTTGCCTCCGGCACGTATCGTGAGTGCCTGCGGACCGTACGCATCCGGCTATCCGGCCGGATTCGGCGGTAACGGCACGCAGGACGAACGGAATTGACCGACCGGGCGGCCGGGGGAGGCAACGTGGACGACTATGCGGGTCGGGTACTCGTCGACCGCTACCGCCTGCCGCTGCCGCCCTCGGACGAGTACGAACTCACCGAGTCCCGAGCCTTCGACACCTACAGCGGGCAGGAAGTCCTGGTCCGTCAGGTGCCGTTGCCGGAGGTCGTCGAGGCCGAGGTGCTCGACGCGGAGGGCCTGCCCGAGGGGTTCACGGCACGCGAGCGCGGGGCCCGGCGGCCGGTCGGCCGGGGCGCGGCCGGCGCGGGGACCCGGCGGCCCGCCGACCCGGTCGTCCGGCGGGCGATGGAGGCGGCCCAGGCGACTGCGAGCATCCCGGACCATCCACGTCTCGACCAGGTCTTCGACGTCTTCGCCGAGGGCGGTTCGCTGTGGATAGTGAGTGAACTGGTGGCCGCGCGGCCGCTGTCGGCGCTGCTCGCCGAGAAGCCGCTGACGCCGTACCGGGCCGCCGAGGTCGCCTCCGACGTGCTCATGGCGCTGCGGGTGCTGCACGCCCATGGCTGGGTGCACCGCAACATCACCGCCCGCACGGTCCTCGTCTGCGACGACGGGCGGGTCATGCTGACCGGTCTCGCCGTCGGCGCGGCGGAAGAGGCGCTGTGCGGGTACGACCCGGTGCCGGCCCCGGACCCGGCGCAGGGAACGCCGAACCCGGCGGGCCGGGGCGGCCCCGACGGCGGCGCAGACGGCTTCGGCGAGGCGACCGGCGGGAACGGCGGGCCCGGCGCTCCCGCGCCCCGGTCGCAGCCGGGCGGCCTGGCCGCCTTGGGCTCGGACGGTCGTCGCGGTTCTTTCGGCCCCGGAGGCCCCGGAGGCCCAGGAGGTCCAGGAGGTCCAGGAGGTCCGGGCCGATCGGCCGGACCAGGCGGACCAGCGGGACCAGGCGGACCAGGGGGAGGCTCGGGCGGTTCCGGTGGCGGCGGGCTCGACGCCGGGGCGGTGGATCCCGAGGCCGCCCGCCGGGCCGCCATAGAGGCGCGGGCCACGGGCGCGTTGCCGATGGCGGCGGCCGGCGAGCCGTCTGGCGGCGGGGCGTCCGGGGCCGTGGCCCGCAGGGCGCCCGAGGAGACCGGCGGGGACGTCCGTGCCGCGCGGGCCGGCGCGATCGCCGCGTACCGCGCCGGGGCCCGGGCAGCCGCCCGGGTGCAGGAGGCCCAGGAGGCCGAGCAGAACGGACGCGCGGCCCTGCCCGGCGCCCGCCCCCCGGCCGACGGCGCACCCGGGACCTCGGGAGGCGGTCCTCCCGGCCGGATCGCCGATCCCTACGACGTTCAGGGCGCGCCGGGTCCCGCACCGCACGCCCCCGCCTCCCGTGCCCCGTACGCCCCAGCGTTTCCGCAGCAGGGGGCGGCGCCCACGTCGCACGCCTCGCTCACCCCCGTCCCCGGCACGCCGATCCCCGCGCCGCCCGTCCCCGGCACGCCGATCCCCGCGCCGCCCGCGTCCGGAGCGCCGATCGGCCTGCCCGGTCAAGGCCGCCGTCAAAGCCAGGGCCAGGGGGCGTCGGACGTGGAGCGGGCCGGAGTCCGCTGGGACGAGCCCGCGGCCGGCGCGCCCGGTGGCCCGCGGCGCGGGCCCGCCACGGCACTGGCCGCCGAGCGCGCGAGGCAGGCGAGGATGGCCGTCGTCGGACCGGTCACCGAGCGGTGGGCTCCCGAGCAGGCCGGCCCGGTGCACGAGAACTGGCAGCTGGCCGCGCCGATCGGTCCCGCCACCGACCTGTGGGCGCTGGGCGCGCTGCTCTTCCGGGCCGTGCAGGGACACGCGCCCTACCCGGAGGAGTCGACGGCCGAGCTGGTGCAGCTGGTGTGCGCCGAACCGCCCGCCTTCGCCGAGGAGTGCGGGCCGCTCAGGCCGGTCGTGGAGTCGCTGCTGCGCCAGGACCCCACCGATCGCCTCGACTTCGAGGAACTGCGGGGCTGGCTGCGCTCGCTGGTGCGGTCCGCGCCGGAGCCGGAGGCGGGGACGCATGTGATCGCCGCCCCGCCGGTCGACCCCCGCCGGCTGCCGATCGTGCGCCGCAGGGGCGAGCTGGTGCGTCGGCGGCGCGCCGGGCTGCCGGCGACGCACGGGCGGCACAAGCGGGGCCGGCCGGAACCGGGCGGCTCGCCCCGCAGCCTGGGCCGGACGCTGCTCGTGCTGATCCTGCTGGTGCTGGCCGCGGCGGTGGCGTACGCCGTGCTGTTCATGCCCAAGGCCGGCGAGGACGGCGGGGCCGGTCCCGATGCCGCGCCGCGCACCGGAGCCGCCGGCGCGACGTCCGGCCGGACGTCCGGGGCGAGCAGCGAACCCCGCCCCGACCAGACGTCGCCGGACGCCCCCGCCTCCGGCGCGTCCGCCTCTTCCTCGGGTGCGGAGGCCACCCAGACGCAGACCGGCGGGTCCGGCGCGGGCGTCGCCGACGGGTTCACCCTGCGCAAGGACGACGCCCGTTTCCAGGTCGCCGTGGCCGACGGCTGGGAACGCGCGCCGAAGAACGGGCGCGGCCAGGTCGTCTACTCGCACGGGAACTTCGAGCTCATCGTCGTCCCGGGACGCGACAGCACGTCGTCCGGCGGCGGCGACCCGATGACCTATCAGCGGGAGAAGGAGAGCGAGCTCCAGCCCTACCGGGACTCCAGCTGGGCGACGGCCTCCGGGCTGCGCACGACGACCGTGGGCACCCGGACCATGGCCGAGGGGCAGTTCACCTGGACCGGCGCGGGCGGGCGCGAACTGTACGTGCGCAACCTCGCGATCCTCATCGCCGGGCGGTACCACATCGTCCAGGTGCGCGGCCCCGAGGCCGAACGGGACGAGGTCACGCGGCTGTTCGAGCAGGCCTCGGCCACCTACCAGTACACCGGCTGACGGCCGCCCGGACCCGGCCGGGCGCTTCGAGGTTGCCTCGCGGGTCCGGAAGCGACAACCGTCACAGTGCTGTCTCCGTGGCACCCCCCTGGTTCCCCGCGGGCGGCCCGGTCTTTACGCTGGCCCTGTCAAGAGCATTGCGGGGCAACGTGAATCAGATGCAGGGCCAGCTCCTCGCGGGGCGCTACCGGCTCGCCGACGCCATCGGGAGCGGCGGCATGGGCCGGGTGTGGCGTGCCCACGATGAGCTGCTGCACCGGGCGGTCGCCATCAAGGAGCTGACGGCCGCGCTCTACGTGGCGGAGGGCGATCAGGCGGTCCTGCTGGCGCGGACCCGGGCGGAGGCCCGGGCGGCCGCGCGGATCAACCACTCCGCGGTGGTCACCGTCCACGACGTGCTCGAACACGACGGCCGTCCGTGGATCGTGATGGAGCTGGTCGAGGGCCGCTCGCTGGCCGACGCCGTCAAGGAGGACGGGCGCGTCGAGCCCACCGAGGCCGCCCGGATCGGCCTGTGGGTGCTGCGTGCCCTGCGCGCCGCGCACTCCGCCGGCGTCCTGCACCGCGACGTCAAGCCGGGCAACGTGCTCCTCTCCGACGACGGCCGTGTCCTGCTCACCGACTTCGGCATCGCCCAGATCGACGGCGACACCACCATCACGCGCACCGGGGAGGTCGTCGGCTCGGTCGACTACCTGGCCCCCGAGCGGGTGCGCGGTCACGACCCCGGCCCGTCCTGCGACCTGTGGGCCCTGGGTGCGACGCTCTACACGGCGGTGGAGGGGCGCTCGCCGTTCCGCCGCACCTCGCCGCTGACCACGCTGCAGGCCGTCGTCGAGGAGGAGGCCGCCGACCCCCGGTACGCCGGGCCGCTCGGTCCCGTCATCACCGCCCTGCTGCGCAAGGACCCGGCCGCGCGCCCCGACACCGCCGAGGCCGAGCAGCTGCTGGCCGAGGCCGCCGACGGACGGCGTCCCGACGCGGCGCAGGCCTATGTGCCGACGCAGTTCGGCGGGCCGGACCGGGCCACCGGAGGCCGTCCGGCCGGGGCGCCGTCCCTGGGCCACTCGACGCCGCACGCCACGCCCCCCACCTCGTACCTGGCGTCGGCGTCCCGGACGCCGGCGCCGGTTCCCGGCCATCCCCCGACCCACCCGACCGCCGTGGGCCCCGCGCACTTCGGCCCGGGCCTCTCGGGTCCGTCCACGCCGCCCGTGCCGTTCCCGCCGTCCGCCGCGGACGGCGGGAACGGCGGGAACGGCAGGCCGCCCGGCCGTCGTCGGAGGCTGCGCACGACGCTACTCGTGGTCGTCGTCGCCGCGCTGGTCGGCGGGGGCACGGCGATCGCGCTGCAGAAGTGGGGCCGGGGTCAGGAGGGGACCACCGGGTCCGGGTCCGGGTCGGCGTCCGCCTCGCCGAGCCCGTCGCCCACCGGCTCTCCCGCCGGGCAGGGCGGGGTGCCCAACTCCTGGGAGAAGGTCGACGACCCGCTGGGCTTCGGGCTCGCCCTGCCCAAGGGCTGGCAGCGCAAGGTGTACCAGGACGACGGCGATCTCCAGCAGATCGACTACAGCCCCGACGGCGGCGAGCACTTCGTGCGCATCGCCCTCGACAGGTCCCCCGACTTCAGCGACCCCTACGCCCACCAGGTCGACCTCGAACAGCAGCTCGAACGGCTCGTCGACTACGAGCGGGTCACCCTGGAGAAGAACGTCTACCGCGACCGCGACGGCTCCGAGTGGGAGTACACCTGGACCGCGCTGGCGAAGGACACGGAGTTCCCGGGGCCGCGCCGCGCGATCGAGGAGACGTACGTCGCCCGCGACGGCGCCGAATACGTGATCTACATGTCCTCGCCCGCCCGGGACTGGGCCAGCACGGCCGAGCAGTTCCCGGCCGTGCTGCGGAGCTGGCGCGAGCCGGGTTCCTAGCCTTCGCGGGCCCCGCACGGCAGTTGGCCGGACCGCGCCCCGGGGCGCGGCCTCCCGTGGGGCATGATGGGCCCCATGGGGACCGAGGGGGACGGCGCACGGGTCATCGCGGGCCGTTACCGGCTTGAGGCGAGGCTCGGGCGCGGCGGCATGGGCATCGTGTGGCGGGCCACGGACCAGCTGCTGGGACGGCGTGTCGCCGTGAAGGAGCTGATCCAGGACGACGCGCTCTCCGCCGAGGAGGCGCGCGGCCGCCGGGACCGCACCCTGCGCGAGGCCCGCGCGGTCGCCCAGCTCAGCCACCCGCACATCATAGTCGTCCACGACGTCGTCGAGGACGACGAACGCCCCTACATCGTCATGGAGTTGATCGACGGCTGCTCGCTCGCCGACCGCATCGCCGCCGAGGGGCCGCTCGCGCCGAAGGAGGCGGCCCGGATCGCCGTCGCCCTGCTCGGCGCCCTGCGCGCCGCGCACACGGCCGGAGTCCTGCACCGGGACATCAAGCCCGCGAACGTCCTGCTGGAACGCGACAGCGACCGCGTCGTCCTCACCGACTTCGGGATCGCGCAGATCGCGGGCGCCACCACGCTCACCGAGACCGGCTCGTTCGTCGGCTCGCCCGAGTACACCGCGCCCGAGCGGATGTCCGGGGGGCGCACGGGAGCGGAGTCCGACCTGTGGTCGCTGGGCGCGCTGCTGTGCACCGCTCTGAGCGGTGAATCCCCGTTCCGCCGCGACTCGTTGGGCGGCATCCTGCACGCCGTCGTGTTCGCCGAGGTCCGCACGCCCCCGCAGGCCGAACCGCTGCTGCCCGTCGTCCGGGGGCTGCTGGAACGCGATCCGGAGAGACGGCTGGGCGCGGCGGAGGCGGAGCGACTGTTGCGCGCCTTTGTGGACACCGGGCGGACGCCGCCGCCGGCGTCGTCCGGCTACACCCCGACCCGGGCCGACCTGCCCCGCCCGGACGCGCCGGCCCGGGAGCGCTCCGCGCGCGGCGTGCTGGTGGCCGCGCTGCTGGTGGCGGCGATGGCCGGGGCGGGCGTGTCGGCGGCGGCGCTGCTGCTGAACGGGGACGGCGACCGGGTGCGCCCGCCCGCCAGTTCGGCGCCGGGGACGTCGGCGAGCGCCACGCCGGGCCGGCCGCGCACCAGCGGCGCGCCGAGCCCGTCGGCGACTTTGAGCGGCTCCCCGACGGCGGTCCACGGAGGCTCCCCCGCCTCGCTGCCGGCCTCCGTCCGCCCGGCGACCGGCACGCCGTCCGCTCCGTCCGGCTATCGCGTGGCCGACGACCCGGCCGGTTTCGCGCTCGCCGTGCCGGACGACTTCACGCGCGTGCCGCAGGGCGAACGGGTGTTCTTCATGTCCCCGGGGCAGGATTTCCGCCTCGGGGTCAAGGTGTCCGACGCCGCGGCGGGCGGCCCGCTCGCGGTGATGCGGCGGGCGGCCGCCAAGGGCTCCGACACCAACCCGGGCTACCACGACGGCCAGATCACCGAGACGACCCACGGCGGCCTGCCCGCCGCCCTGTGGCAGTTCACCTGGGACGGCTTCAGCGCGGCCGAGGGCCCCCGGCACACCTACGACCTGTGCTGGGAGCAGGGCGGGCGGCAGTACGACGTGTGGGTGTCCGCGCCGGTCGGGAAGGTGCGCGAGGCGCGGGAGTACTTCGACGTCGCGGTCGACACGTTCGTGACACGGTAGTTGCTATTCGCCAGTGGATACCGGCCCGCCCGGCGCGATATGGATGGACCATGAGCCACAACGGGGGCGTCGGCCACGAGTCCGATGAGACGACGAGTTTTGTTCTGCAACCGCCGAATCCGCAGGCGGTCGTGTCCCCGCAGGGTGACGTGGTGGCGCCGGCGCCGGTGCCGCCACCGGTGCAGGCGCCGGCGCAGCAGCCCGGTTCGGAGCCCGAGCCGGGTGTGGGGCGGCTCGTCGCCGGGCGCTACCGGCTGCTGGCCAAGCTCGGGCACGGCGGCATGGGCACGGTGTGGCGCGCCAAGGACGAGACGGTGGACCGCGAGGTCGCCGTCAAGGAGCCCCGCATACCGGACCAGCTTCCGGAACGCGAACGCGCCAACGCGTTCGAGCGGATGCGCCGCGAGGCACGGGCCGCGGCGCGGCTCGACCATCCGGCCGTGGTCGGCGTGCACGACGTCGCCGTCGTGGACGGCCGGCCCTGGATCGTGATGGAGCTGGTGCGCGGGCGCTCGCTCGGCGACGTCCTGCAGGAGGGCACCCTCAGCGCGCGGGAGGCGGCCCGCATCGGCCTGGAGGTGCTCGGCGCGCTGGAGGCCGCGCACGCGGCGGGCGTCCTGCACCGGGACGTCAAGCCGGACAACATCCTCCTCGGTCGGCACGGCCGGATCGTCCTCACCGACTTCGGCATCGCGCAGATCGAGGGCGACACCCGGCTGACCGACACCGGTGGCTTCGTCGGTTCGCCCGAGTACATCGCCCCCGAGCGGGTGCTGGGCCAGCGGCCGGGACCGGCCGCCGACCTGTGGTCCCTGGGCGTGGTGCTGTACGCGGCGACCGAGGGCGTCTCGCCGTTCCGCCGCAGCAACACCCCGGCCACCCTGCAGTCGGTTCTGCACGCGGCCCCGGCGCCGCCCGCCGCCGCGCAGGGACCGCTCGCCGAGGCCGTCGACGGGCTGCTGGAGAAGGACCCGGCGCGCCGTCCGACGGCCGCCCGGGTGCGGGCTCTGCTGGAGGCCGCCGCGAACCCGCCCGCGCCGCAGCCCGCTCCTTCGCCCCGCCCCACCCTGGCCGACGCGCACGCCGGGAGCCCCCGCGTCCGGCGCCGGTTCGGCCGCACGGCGTGGGTCGCGCTGGGCGCCGCCGTCGTGGCCGTGGCGACGGCGGCGTACCTGCTGGTGGCCGACCCGTTCGCCGGGCCGCTGCCGGACGGGTGGAAGACGCCGCACGAGAAGGAGGTCGCCGCGACGCTCGCCGTCCCCGGCAGCTATGTGCGCAGCGAACCCGCCAAGGAAGCCCCCGCCGACGAGCACTGGGTGAGCTACACGGACCCGAGCGGCGCGATCTCGGTCGTCCTGCTGGTCGAGCGCAGGGCGGAGGACACGAGCCACCGGATCAAGGCCTCGGCGGCGGCCGAGATGTACGCCGACGACGGCGACTTCAAGGAGTCGGGCAGCTACGAGCTCGACATGCCGAAGGGACCGCGCACCCGGACGGAGGGCGACGCCGACTTCCACGGCCGCAAGGCCGCCGGCAACACGGTGGTGTACACGACCAACGAAAGTCAGCCGGCCCCACGCGAACTGGAGATCCTCTACTACAAGTCCACCGCCGGTGACATGTACAAGTTGATGATCGGCTACCCCGGCAAGGGCGACTTCACCTCGCGCGGCCGCGAGGTTGCGCGCACGGCGATCGACAACCTGGAGATCGACCGGCCCTAGCCGCCCGTGAAGTCCTGCCTGCTGTCGAACTGTGTGGGAAACGGCCGGAGTTGGCCATACCGGTGCACTTCGCCGGGCGAGGACGGTGAAGGTGCGGTGACCGCTGCCGGACGGTCCGCGCCGCACGGGTGCGGGCGGGGGCGATCGTGGTAGTCATGAGGACATGAGCAGCGACGGGGACCCCGGAGACGCCGACCGCCGGACAGCCGAAGGCCGGTCGGTGGGCGGGCGGTTGGGAGACGGCCGGTCGGTGGGCGGGCGGTTGGGAGACAGCCGGTCGGTGGACGGGCGGTTGGGAGACAGCCGGTCGGTGGGCGGGCGGTCGGTGGACGGCCGGTCGGTGGACGGCCGGTCGGGAGACAACCGTTCGGTGGGCGGGCGGTTGGTCGCCGGCCGCTACCGGCTGCTCGACCGCATCGGGTCCGGCGGCTCGGGCACCGTCTGGCGGGCCGGGGACGAGCTGACCGAACGGGAAGTCGCCGTCAAGCAGCCGTGGTTGCCGGGGGATCCCGACAGCGAGCCCTACCGGCGCGCGGCCCACCGTCTCCAGCGCGAGGCCCGTGCCGCCGCCCGCGTCGACCACCCCTGTGCCGTCACGATCCACGACGTGGTGGTCGAGGAGGGGACGGACGTCGAGGGCGGGCTGCCGTGGATCGTCATGGAACTGGTCCCCGGCGAGTCCCTGCGCGAGGCCCTGCGGCGCGGTCCCCTCGACCCCGCCGAGGCCGCCCGGGTGGGCCTCGCCGTCCTGGGCGCGCTGCGCGCCGCGCACGCCGTGGGCATCGTCCACCGGGACCTGAAGCCGGCCAACGTGCTGCTCGGGCCTCGGCCGTTCTCGACCCTGCCCGGGGGCCCGGGCGGCGACGGCTCCCACGGCCGCGTCGTCGTCACGGACTTCGGCATCGCGCACGCCCCGGAGGAGTCGCGGACCGAGACCGGCGGTGCCTCCGGCTCCCCGGAGTTCATCGCGCCCGAGCGGCTGTCCGGACGGGACGCGGGACCCGCCTCCGACCTGTGGTCCCTCGGCGTGCTGCTGTACGCGGCCGTCGAGGGCCGCACCCCCTTCCGTCGGACGGCCCCGGAGTCCTCCCTCGCCGCGCCCCTCGCCGCGGACCCGCCCGAGCCGGAACGGGCCGGACCGCTCGCCCCTCTCCTCCGGGGCCTCCTGCTCCGCGACCCGGAACGCCGGCCGACCCCGGAGGACACCGCGAAAGCCCTGGAAGCGGCCTGCGACCGCCCGGACCGCCCAGACCGCCCGGACCGCCCGGACCACCCGGACCGCGGGCGGGCGCGGCCCTGCCCGGTGGACTCCCGCTAGCGGCCGGCCCCCGGCCCCCGGCCCCCGGTCCCGAGACCGACGCCGGTCACCGCCCCCGGCCACCGCCCCCGGTCACCCCACCCGGGTCACCGCCCCCGGGTCACCGCACCCGGTCACCGCCCCCGGGTCACCGCACCCGGTCACCCCGCCCGGGTCACCGCACCCGGTCACCCCGCCCGGGTCACCGCCCCCGGTCACCCCGCCCGGGTCACCGCCCCCGGTCACCCGCCCGGGTCACCGCCCCCGGTCACCCCGCCCGGGTCACCGCCTCCGGTCACCCGCCCGGGTCACCGCACCCAGTCACCGCACGCACCCCCTGGCAACGCTCCTTCCGGTCGTCGTGCGCTCCCCGGTCACAGCGCGGCCGGGCCGGAGATCGCGGGCGGCCGAAACCGTGTGGTGAGCGCCGGACCCAACGGCCTGATCAGCGTGTTCGTTGCCAGCGATCGCTGGCATCGTGTGTGCGGCCGGTGAATCCCTATTACCGGCGGGTACCCAAAGCTCTCCGCACGTCATACCCTGCGCCTCATGACGGACTCGCAGGCCCCGGAAAAGGCACCGGCACCGACCGGCACGAATCCCCTCGCCCCCACCCCCACCGGCGTCCGCACCGCCGCCGACGTGGTGACCCCCGAGCTGGTCGCCCAGCTCACCAAGGGCGTGACCGGCTCCGGCCGGACGGCCAACCACACGCCGTTCACCGGCGAGAAGCTCGCCGATCTGCCCGAGTCCACTCCGGAGGACGTCCTCAAGGCCTATGAGGCGGCCCGCGCCGCCCAGGCGGTGTGGGCGAAGACGCCGGTCCGGGAACGTGCCGCCGTCCTGCTCCGCTTCCACGACCTGATGCTGGAGCGCCAGGCCGAGGTGCTCGACCTCATCCAGCTGGAGACCGGCAAGGCACGCCTGCACGCCCACGAGGAGGTGCAGGCCGTCGCCGTGGCCGCCCGCCACTACGGCCGCAGGGCTCCCGCCTATCTGCGTCCCAAGCGGCACGCCGGCGCGATACCGGCCCTCACGAAGGTCACCGAACTGCGTCACCCGCGCGGGGTGGTGGGCCAGATCGCCCCGTGGAACTACCCGCTGGAGCTGTCCGTCGGCGACGCGCTGCCGGCCTTCGCCGCGGGCAACGCGGTCGTCATGAAGCCGGACACCGAGACCTGCCTGACCGCCCTGTGGGCGCGTGACCTGCTCGTCGAGGCCGGTCTGCCCGCCGACGTCTTCCAGGTCGTCCTGGGCGAGGGCCCCGTCGTCGGCCCCGAGGTCGTCCGGCACGCCGACTACGTCTCGTTCACCGGCTCCACCCGCACCGGCCGCGAGGTCGCCCAGGGCGCCGCGGCCCGGCTCGTCGGCGTCTCCCTCGAACTCGGCGGCAAGAACGCCATGCTGGTCCTGGAGGACGCCGACGTGGAGAAGGCGGCCGCCGGCGCCGTCCGGGCCTGCTTCTCCTCCGCCGGCCAGCTCTGCATCTCCATCGAGCGGTTGTACGTCCACGAGTCGATCGCGGACGTCTTCGTCGAGCGCTTCGCCGCCCGCACCCGGGCCATGCGTCTCGGCACCGCCCTGGCCTACGGCGCCGACATGGGCTCCCTGGTCGGCGAACGCCAGTTGAAGACGGTGACCCGGCACGTGGAGGAGGCCGTCGCCCAGGGCGCGAAGATCGTCGCCGGCGGCGTCGCCCGCCCGGACATCGGGCCGTACTTCTTCGAGCCGACCATCCTGGACGGCGTCACGGAGCCGATGTCCGTCTGCACCGAGGAGACCTTCGGCCCCGTCGTGTCGATCTACCGCTTCAAGACCGACGACGAGGCCGTCGAGCAGGCCAACTCCACGCCCTACGGCCTGAACTCGTCGGTCTGGACGAAGGACGGCCGCCGCGGGCGGGAGATCGCCTCCCGGGTGCGGGCCGGCACGGTGAACGTCAACGAGGGCTACGCCTCGGCCTACGGCAGCGTCCAGTCGCCGATGGGCGGCATGAAGGACTCCGGGCTCGGCCGCCGCCACGGCTCCGAGGGCATCCTCAAGTACACCGAGGCCCAGACGGTGGCCCAGCAGCGCCTGCTGCCGATGGCGCCGGCGCTCGGCATGGACGACGAGAGGTACGCCCGGTTCATGACCGCCAGCCTGAAGGCGATGAAGGCATTCCGGCTGCGCTGACCCCCGCCCGTTCCCGAAGAGGAGAGCACGTGTCCCAGGACGCCTACGACTACGACGTCATCGTCGTCGGATCCGGCTTCGGCGGCTCCGTGACCGCCCTGCGCCTGACGGAGAAGGGCTACCGGGTGGGCGTCCTGGAGGCGGGCCGCCGCTTCACCCGGGAATCGCTCCCCAGGAACTCCTGGGACCTGAAGAACTACCTCTGGGCTCCCCGGCTCGGCATGTACGGCATCCAGCGCATCCATCTGCTGGGCAACGTGATGGTCCTGGCCGGCGCGGGCGTGGGCGGTGGCTCCCTCAACTACGCCAACACCCTCTACGTGCCGCCGAAACCGTTCTTCGACGATCCCCAGTGGCGGGGCATCACCGACTGGCAGGAGGAGCTGACGCCGTACTACGACCAGGCGCGCCGCATGCTGGGCGTACGGCTCAACCCGACGACGACCCCCTCCGACGTGCACCTGAAGGCGGCCGCGGAGCGGATGGGCGTCGGCGACACCTTCCACCTCGCGCCGGTCGGGGTGTTCTTCGGCGACGGCCGGGACGCCGACGGCACGGTGAAGGCCGGGCCGGGGGAGCAGGTCGCCGACCCCTACTTCGGAGGCGCGGGACCGGCCCGCAAGGCCTGCGTCGAGTGCGGTGAGTGCATGACCGGCTGCCGGCACGGCGCCAAGAACACCCTCAACGAGAACTACCTCCACCTCGCCGAGAAGGCGGGCGCCGTCGTCCATCCCCTGACGACGGTCATGTCCGTCACGGACGACTCGCAGGGCGGCTACGCCGTCGCCACCCTCCCCACCGACGCCCGCCGCAGGGGCAAGGCGTCCGGCAGGGTCTTCAAGGCCCGCCGGGTCGTCCTCGCGGCCGGCACCTACGGCACCCAGACCCTGCTCCACCGAATGAAGGCGGGCGGCCAACTGCCCCACCTGTCGGACCGGTTGGGGCATCTGACCCGCACCAACTCCGAGGCCCTGGTAGGCGCCCAGACCGACGACCGCCGCTACCGCAGAGCGACCGGCGCGCCCAAGGTCGACTTCACGCGCGGCGTCGCCATCACCTCGTCCATCCACCCCGACGAGAACACCCACATCGAGCCGGTGCGCTACGGCAAGGGCTCCAACTCCATGGGGAGCCTGTCGATTTTGCAGGTGCCCTACGCGGAGGGTTCGTCGAGGGTGGCCGGCTGGCTGGCGAACGCGGTCCGCCACCCGCTCCTCGTGCTGCGCTCGCTCTCCAACCGCCGCTGGTCGGAGCGGACCATCATCGGCCTGGTGATGCAGTCGCTGGACAACTCGCTGACGACGTACCTCAAGCCGGCGGGCGTCGGCAAAGGCCTGCTGACGGCGCGCCAGGGCCACGGCGCCCCCAACCCCAAGCAGATCAGGGCGGCTTCGCAGGCCGCCTCCGTGATCGCCGCCGACATCAACGGTTTCGCAGGCTCCAACGTGGGGGAGCTGATGGGCACCCCGCTCACCGCGCACTTCCTCGGCGGCTGCCCGATCGGCGACTCCCGCGAGACCGGCGTCATCGACCCCTACCACCGCCTCTACGGACACCCCGGCATCTCGGTCGTCGACGGCGCCGCGGTCTCGGCGAACCTCGGGGTGAACCCGTCGCTCACCATCACCGCCCAGGCCGAGCGCGCGATGTCGTACTGGCCGAACAAGGGCGAGACGGACCCGCGTCCGGCGCAGGGGGCGGCGTACGAGCGGCTGAAGCCGGTCGAGCCGGTCAGCCCCGCGGTGCCGGCGGAGGCGTTCGGCGCGCTGCGCCTGCCGTTCCTGGGGATGCCGGCCGTCCCGCCGAAGCAGTAGCCCCGAGGAGCAGTAGCCCGAGAACAGTAGCCCGAGAGCAGTAGCCCCGAGGAGCGGCAGCCCCGAGAGCGGCCCGCGAACGGTGCGACGACCGATCCGACGACGGGCCGGTCAACGGGCCGGTCAACGGGCCGGTCAACGAGTCGGACCGTCGCCCGGACAAGGCGAAGGGACCTGCGCCCCCCTCCGAGCGCAGGTCCCTTCGCTGGTCCTCGTGCGTGTTACGCGTGCGTGCCGGCCTTGCGGCGACGGGCGACGAACACCGCTCCCGCACCGGCGACGACGGCGACCCCGCCGACCAGCCCGATCATCGGCAGCGCCGAGTTCGAACCGGTCGAGGCCAGGCTGCCGCTGATCGGCTTGGCGCCGCCCTGGGGCTTGACGCCGTCGGTGGGCTTGTCGCCGTTCGGCTTGGCGTCGCCGCCGTCGGCCTTGCCGCCGGCGGCGACGATCTGGACGTCGTAGAAGTCACCGTTGCCGTAGCAGGCGGAGTCCTTGCCGGCGTAGACGGCCTCGCTCATCGCGAGCGACGAGCCCGCCGGCGCGGACGCCTCGACCTTCACCCGAAGGTCGAGGGATGACGAGGAGTGCTTCTCCAGGGAGTCGAGCAGTCCGACGAAGGAGCCCGAGACGACCTTCGTCTTGTTCCCTTCCTCGTAGGAGTCCTGGTAGCCGCTGGTCCACTTGCCGTCTTCCTTGACCTGGATGACGGCGAGCCCCTCGGACAGCGGGGTGTCGGTCTCGTCGCCGTACTCCATGAACGCGTCCATGTACACGTTCTTCAGATCCTGGTCGGAGTCGTTGTCGACGACGAACTCGAAGTCGTGCCAGCCCGAACCGGCGACGATCTTGCTCGGCAGCCCCTTGATCTCGGCCGTGAGCTTCTCGTCCAGGTCGAAGGACTTGCAGTCCGCGTACGGGTCGAACGGGGCGTCGCTCGCGCTCGCCGACGGGCTCGCGCTGGACGAGGCCGAGCCGGACGGGGACGAGGAGGCGGAGCCGGTCGGGCTGCCGCTCGGCGTGCCGGTCGCCTGCTGGGCGCCTGAGCCGGACGAGGCGGAGGCCGAACCGGCGTCGCTCGGCGTGCCGGAGGCGCTCTGGCCCTCCGACTCCGACGGGCTGGACGAGGCGCTCTCCGTCACGGACGCGCTCGGGGAGGACGTCTCGTCCTCCGCGAAGGCGGCGGGCGCGGACAGCAGGGCCAGCGGGGCGACGACGGCGGTCGCCGCCATGGCGACCATCGTGCGGCGAAGCTTCATCAAGACCTCGGCGTATCGGGGTGGGGAGGCCTTCCGCAACGGGGGTCGGGAGTGGGCCTGGTGTCGCATGGTGTGACCGGCGACGGCTGTGAACAGTTGTGCTGACTCACAGGATCTTTATATGACGCGCGTCACACATGATCGCGGCTCCGTCCATGGACCCCGGCGCGAGACGAAGGGCCCGGCGCATGAAGAAGGGCCCGGCGCATGACGAAGGGCCCCGCGGGACGGATCCGCAGGGCCCTTCGTCATCGTCAGCACCGGCGTCAGGGCAGCGCCGGTGCCTGGGAGCGGCGCCGGGGGGTTGCGCCGCTGGTCTGGACCTCGGGCAGTCAGGGAAGGCGAGGGGCGACGCACGCGAGGAGGTGGCCCGAAGGGGGTGACTTGAGGTCGTTCGGGGCTTTCTACGCATCGTGCTGGATGAGCGCGGCCCCCGCAACCGTTTGACCCGGCCCTCGTGCATTTTTGCGTTTTCCGCCGGTCGGTCCCGGGCGTCCCCGAGACCGACCGTTCTCTTGGTGACCGGGCTGCTGTCCCCTGCCGTCCGGTCACTTCCCGGAGCGAGGTCCCACGACGCACGACGCGAATCCGTGCGCCTCATCGCCCCAGCGAGCCACGCGTGGTTCTTCCGGACCCGCCCCTGGCTGGAGCGGACAACGGAACCAACGACGGCGCCCGGCCGGCGGTCACGCGCCGTACGGGTGAGACGGCGGCCGAACTGACGCCCGACGTCATACGCGTCCGCGGCACAGTTCGAGCAGCGTCATGGCCAGGGCCGTGCCGGGCCGGCCCAGCGCGTCCCGGTAGTGGCCGAGGACCTCCAGCTCGCGGGAGAGGTTCACCCGCCGGCCGCCGGAGGTGATCCGGGCCTCCTGGATGACGGCCGAGACGGCCATCCGTTCCTGGATCAGACCGATGATCCGGTCGTCGAGCGCGTCGATGCGTTCGCGGGCGCCGGCGATCACGTCGGCGGCCTCGGAGGTGCGGGCGCCGGTCACGTCGATGGCGGTCATGGGGGCTCCTGTGTGGGTTCTGGTCGCCCGGAGCGACAGGACCCGGAGGGAAAACGACAGGCGCCCCGGGCCTTGTCGGCCCGGGGCGCCTGGGAGGTCGCTTGTCAGCAGCTCAAGCGGCACGACCATGGCAGCCGGCGGGCCGGGTGCCATAGGTAAAGACGAAGGTCGTGTGCGCGAGCATGCGGCCCAGTATGCAGGGCCGCCGGACGCGGTCCAAGCCCGTTCGCATCCTGAGACGCGGCCCCGACGCGGGCTGGACGCAGGGACGGCTGCGGGGACGGCTGAGGGGACGGCTGCGGGGACGGCTGAGGGGACGGCTGAGGGGACGGCTCCGGGGACGGCTCCGGGGACGGCTGCGGGGCGGACG
This sequence comes from Streptomyces sp. NPDC058291, assembly GCF_042880855.1. Classification (NCBI taxonomy): domain Bacteria; kingdom Bacillati; phylum Actinomycetota; class Actinomycetes; order Kitasatosporales; family Streptomycetaceae; genus Streptomyces; species Streptomyces sp. NPDC058291. The sequence continues at coordinate 6,701 of NZ_JBHVYK010000112.1, read as the reverse complement.
CGGGGACGGCTGCGGGCCGGACGCGGGCTCGACGCGGGGACGGCTGCGGGCCGGACGCGGGGACGGCTGCGGGCTGGACGCGGGGACGGTTGCGGGCTGGACGCGGGGACGGTTGCGGAGCCGGGACGGCGCCACGCCCGCTCTCGGTAGAATTGGCCAGCACAGAGACCCCGCCCAAACCGCCGGAAGGCCCCCGTGTCAACAGCGACTCCCGCTGCCGCCGCCCCCGACACCGTCCTGGTCGTCGACTTCGGCGCGCAGTACGCCCAGCTCATCGCCCGTCGAGTCCGCGAGGCGCGGGTCTACAGCGAGATCGTGCCGAGCACCATGCCCGTCCAGGAGATGCTCGCCAAGAACCCGGCGGCGATCGTCCTCTCCGGCGGCCCCTCGTCCGTCTACGAGGAGGGCGCCCCCCGCCTCGACCGCGAGATCTTCGAAGCCGGCGTCCCCGTCTTCGGCATGTGCTACGGCTTCCAGCTGATGGCGCAGAGCCTCGGCGGCACCGTCGACAACACCGGCGCCCGCGAGTACGGCCGCACCGACCTGCACGTCTCGCGCGTCTCCTCCACGCTCTTCGAGGGCACCCCGGCCGAGCAGGCCGTGTGGATGTCGCACGGCGACGCCTGCTCCGCCGCCCCCGAGGGCTTCGTCGTCAGCGCCTCCACGGACGTCGTCCCGGTCGCCGCCTTCGAGAACGACGAGAAGAAGCTGTACGGCGTCCAGTACCACCCCGAGGTCATGCACTCCACGCACGGCCAGCAGGTCCTGGAGCACTTCCTGTACCGGGGCGCGGGCCTGAGCCCGGACTGGACCACCGGCAACGTCATCGAGGAGCAGGTCGAGGCCATCCGCGAGCAGGTCGGCGACAAGCGCGCGATCTGCGGCCTGTCCGGCGGCGTGGACTCGGCGGTCGCCGCGGCCCTCGTCCAGAAGGCCATCGGCTCCCAGCTGACCTGCGTCTACGTCGACCACGGTCTGATGCGCAAGGGCGAGACCGAGCAGGTCGAGAAGGACTTCGTGGCCGCGACCGGCGTCCAGCTGAAGGTCGTGGACGCGGAGGAGCGCTTCCTCACCGCCCTCAAGGGCGTCTCCGACCCCGAGGAGAAGCGGAAGATCATCGGCCGCGAGTTCATCCGGGTGTTCGAGCAGGCCCAGGCGGAGATCATCGCGGACGACGGCCCCGAGGTCGCCTTCCTGGTCCAGGGCACGCTCTACCCGGACGTCGTCGAGTCCGGCGGCGGCACCGGCACCGCGAACATCAAGTCCCACCACAACGTCGGCGGCCTGCCCGAGGACCTCGAGTTCCAGCTGATCGAGCCGCTGCGCAAGCTGTTCAAGGACGAGGTCCGCATGGTCGGCCAGGAGCTCGGTCTGCCGGAGGAGATCGTCCAGCGCCAGCCGTTCCCGGGCCCCGGCCTCGGCATCCGCATCGTCGGCGAGGTCACCAAGGAGCGTCTGGACCTGCTGCGCGACGCCGACGCCATCGCCCGCGAGGAACTGACGGCCGCCGGTCTCGACCGGGAGATCTGGCAGTGCCCGGTGGTGCTGCTCGCGGACGTCCGCAGTGTCGGCGTCCAGGGCGACGGCCGCACCTACGGCCACCCGATCGTGCTGCGCCCCGTCTCCTCCGAGGACGCCATGACGGCCGACTGGTCGCGGCTCCCGTACGACGTCCTGGCTAAGATCTCCACCCGGATCACCAACGAGGTCCGTGACGTCAACCGCGTCGTCGTCGACGTGACCTCGAAGCCGCCGGGCACCATCGAGTGGGAGTGACCCTCCCGGGCGGAGTCACGTCCGCCTGAGCGTGCGCACCGGCGCTCCGGGCTGCCAGACCTGGGCGACGAGATACGTGTCGTCCTCGACGTAGGTCCGTACGACCTCCGTCAGCTCGGTGCGGAAGAGGTGGAACGGCTGCGGCGGTTCCACCTCTTTCACGTACGCGGCCTTCGCCTCGCCGTCCGCCACCTCCACCGCCCGGCCCGCGATCCGTACGTCGCCCCCGCCCATCCCGGTGCCCTCTCCGGGGTTGGTCTGCAGACAGAAGCGGGCATCCCGGCGCAGGTCGAGGGCCTTGAGCGAGCCCGGCATCATGCCGAGCCACAGCTCGCCGGCGAGGAAACGGACCTCGATGCCGCTGGTGCGCGGAGAGCCGTCCTTGCGCAGGGTCGCCAGGACGTGGTGGACGAACGCGCCGAAGCGGTCCTCGGCGGTCTTGGCGAACTCGGGCTCCGCCTCGGCGAAGGCGGCCCAGTTCGACGGGGCGCTGTCGGGTGTCATACGGCGAGTGTGACCCCGATACCCGACATCTTCTGTCGGTATTTTTCGCACTCGCCGCCGTCGCCGTCAGAATCCCTGCGGTGTGCCGTACGGCGTTCCCTGCGCCGAGCCCTGCGGTGTGCCGTACGGCGTTCCCTGCGCCGGGCCCTGCGGTGTGCCGTACGGCGTTCCCAAGGGCGTCGGCGTCGGTCGCACGTACCGCTCCACCCCTGCCCCGTCCCACACCGGTGTGCAGCCCGCCGCCGTGAGCTGCCGGGCCAGCTTCGCGCGCCGCATCGTGTTGACCCGCAGAGCGCCCAGCATGAACGCCGGCGTCAGCGCGGCGAGCGGGAGCAGCACCGCGTACAGGCCGGTCAGCAGGGCCATCAGCAGGAACAGCGCTGCCGATCCCCAGCCGATCAGCTGCAGCTGCCTGCGGTTGGCGGCCGCGCCGAAGGCGTCGTGGCGGATGAGCGCGGTGATCAGGTCGACGTCCGCCTGCGCCTCGGGGACCGGTGTGAGCGAGCCCAGGTACATGCCCGGCACGGGCCGGCCGGGGCCCGGGTCGGGGAAGGCCGCCGAATTCGCCGCGGCCCGTTGCCGCGCCCAGGGGCTGTGGTCGCGGACCAGGTACACGTGGAGGATCCGGTGCTTGCCGACGAGCCGCACGCTCTCGTACCGGAAGCCGTAGCACTCGGCTATGTAGGCCAGCGCGCCGAACGTCTGGAACTCCGCGAAGGGGTGAACCAGCTCGATGGCGTCGCGCGTCGCGATCTGGCGCGTGAGGGCGGTGATGTGGCGGGCGGCGATGCTCAACCTGTGCTCCGAAGGTGACGGAAATCGTCATCTTTACATAACGGCTCTGCCCTTTTGGCCTGACCGACGGTAACTTCCGCGTCGTCAAGCAACCCAGTGCTGGAGGACCGATGCACGGGCCCACACCGCCTGCTCCCCTGCCCACCGACCGGCTGCAGTTCGCCATGCCGCCGATGCACGAGTCGGTGGAGGACGAGCGCCGGCACCGAAAGGAACGGCTGGCCGGGGCGGTGCGGATCTTCGGACGGCTCGGCTTCGAGGACGGCGTCTCGGGGCACATCACCGCCCGCGACCCCGAATACAGCGACTGCTTCTGGGTCAACCCGTTCGGCATGCCCTTCAAGCACGTCACCGTCAGCGACCTGGTGCTGGTCAACGCCGACGGGCAGGTCGTCGAAGGCCGCTACCACGTCAACCAGGCCGCCTTCACCGTGCACGCCCAGGTGCACGCCGCGCGCCCCGACGTCGTCGCCGTCGCCCACTGCCACTCCGTCCACGGCCGCGCCCTCGCCGCGCTCGGCGAGCTGCTCGACCCCCTCACCCAGGAGAGCTGCGCGTTCTACGAGGACCACGCCCTCTACGACGCCTACACCGGCGTGGCCGTGGACGCGGAGGAGGGGCGGCGCATCGCTGCCGCGCTCGGCTCCCGCAAGGCGCTCGTGCTGCGCAACCACGGGCTGCTGACCGTGGGCGACTCCGTCGACGCGGCCGCCTGGTGGTTCGTCTCCATGGAACGCTCCAGTCAGGTTCAGCTGACCGCGCGGGCGGCGGGCAGGCCCGTCCTGATCGACCACCGGGCGGCCGTCGCGACCCGGGAACAGCTCGGCGGCGACCTGGTGGCGTGGATCAACTACCAGCCCCTGTGGCAGGACGTCAGCCGCAGCGAGCCGGACCTGCTGAGCTGACCGGACCCGCTGAGCTGACCGGACCTGCTGAGCTGACCCGGCCGACCGGGTGGACCGGGCTGACCGGGTCGACCACGGGCCGCGGCTCACTCAGAAGCCGCGCAGCACCACGGCCTTCGTCCTCGCGAACTCCTCGTCCGTCAGCACCCCGTCCCGGTGCAGTTCGCCCAGCTCGCGCAGCCGCCGCAGCAGGACGTCATGGTGGTCGGCCGGGGGCGGGACGGACGCCGTGAGCCGCCGTCTGCGGTCCGTGCCGCGGCCGCCGCGCTCCGCCTCGTCCCCGGACCCCGGCTGCGCGCGCGCCGAGGGGTGCGGCAGACGCGCGGTGACGGCCGTCGCGACCAGCGCCGTCAGCAGGTCGCGGCTCACGTTGCCCCACAGGTCCAGGGCGTGCGGATCCTTCTCGGCCGGCAGCTTGGAAGACACCGTCTCGCGGGTCACGAAGCGCAGGAAGCCGTCGTCCAGACCGGAGTTGGGCAGCCACTCGACCCGCACCACGTCATCGACGTCGATCATGCGGGGTCCGGTCGCCCGCTTCACCCGGTCCGAGGTGTCCGCCCAGTCGATGCGCACCTGGGCGCCGTCGAAGGAGACGGTGCCGTCGGAGGACCGCACCGACACCGGCACCGGCGGACCCGGCAGGAGATACGCCTCGGTCGGCTCGTCCGGCACCTGGTCCAGCAGCAGCGCGTGCCGGATCTCCTCGGCGAGGTACCCGGCGACTCCCGAGCGGTCCGTGTCCACGGTGAGCCGGTAGGGATCGGCCGCCTCGGGCAGCCGGCCGCCGGTCGCCTGCAACAGCGGGTCGGCTCCCTCGCGCAGCCGCATCCGCAGCCGCCCGCGCCTGCGTTCGGGCTCGTAGACGATCCCGGCGACCGCCTCCAGCGGCACCGCGATCTCCCCGTACGTCTGCCGGAACAGCGGCACGGAGCGGTGCAGTCCCGGCGTGATCCTGACCGTCGTACCGTCGAAGGCCCAGGTCCCGTGACGCTGGATGATCTCGGCCATGGGGAAATTCTCGCAGCCGGGTCAACACGGCCTTCCCGGCTTCACCCGCCCTGACCAGACCTGCCGGACACACAGGGTGTGTCGTAGGGCACAATTCGCTGTCATCGCGGGGGAGTTGTTCACAGCGTGGCGGCGGGCTCCTTCGGGGGGCCGTTCAGGGCCGCCATCCGATCGGGTCGTGGGGAAGGCAGGGCGTCGGACGTGGCGGTGCAGGAGGCGAGACAGGGCGTGGGCCCCGGGCAGGGGGCGGGCGCGCACGAGGGCGGCTGCGCCTGTGGGGACTGTCCCCACGGGGCACGCGAGGGACACCGGCGCGCGGTCGCCGCGTTCCTGGTCAAACGGGACGAGTTCGCCGCCGGGCAGGGTCTGCCGGCCGCCGTCGCCCACTCCGTCTCCGCGTCGCGCCAGTGGGTCTCGGAGGAGCTGACGCAGTCCGCGGAACTCGTCGCCGAACGCGGCCGCGCCGAAGGCCGGTCCTGGCTCGGCCGCCTGTGGCTGCGCACGGCGATCACCGTGTGGGCGGCGGTCGTGGCGCTGCTGCTGGTGCAGTCCCTGACGGCCGTCGGCGCGGGCTGGACGGCCGCCCGCACCGCCGGACTCCTCGCCGCGCTCGTCGTCGCCGGCGGGCTGACCGCCGCCTCCTGGTTCCACCGGGCGCGCGGCGGGGCGTTGGCTCCCGTGATCGGCGAGGACAACCGCCTCTCCACCTCCCGCGCGGTCGCCGGCGCGTGGGTGCTGTTCGTGGCCTACGCGGTGCTCGTCCTCGTGGGCCGGCTCGCCGCCGCCTCCGGCCACGCCGAGCGCGACGCGCTGATCGCCGGGCTCGACCTCGCCCGCGGCGCGGGCACGGTGACCGTCCTCGCCGTGGTCTGCGCCATCGCCGTGCTGGTGCGCCGCGTGGTCGGTCTGCGCGTCCTCGGCCAGCGGCTGCAGAAGGTCCCCGCCCATCGCCCCAGGGCGGCCGACCTGCTCACCGACGACGCCGGCCGCGGCGCGTTCGCCGACATCCAGTACGCCGTGATCGGCGCGGTCGCCCTCGCCTTCGCCGCGGTGCGCCTGGCCCGCCGCCCCGACCAGCTGCCCGACCTGCCCTGGGGCCTGGCGGTCGTGGTCCTCGTCTCGGCCGCGACCTATCTGGCCGGCAAGTACGCCGAGGGCGGCCGGCCCGTCATCCTCTCCGTCGTCCGCTCCCGCGAGGCGGGCGACCTCGACGCCCCGATCCGCACCGGCGACGACATCGAGATCCGCGGCGCCGGATTCGTCCCGCCCGGCGCCCAGGCCGCCGACCGCCTCTCCCGCATGGTCGTCCGCATCGGCCCCGTCCATGTGCACGTCCCCCTCGTCCCCGTCACGGGCGGTTTCAGCAACCCCGGCGACACCGTCCTCACCGTGCCCGTGCCGGCGGACGTGGAACCGGGACGGGTGGAGGTCCAGGTCGTCACCGCGGCCGGAGTCGAGACGAACCGCTACGCCATCGACGTCACCGACTGACTCGCCCCCCAGCCCACGGTCCAGGCCCCGACCGCCCCGGCCTGGACCGACTCGACCCCGCCGACTCGATCCCGCCGACCGACCCCGCCGACCGGGGCTGCCGACCGATCCCGCCGACCGACCCCGCCGACCGGGGCTGCCGACCGATCCCGCTGACCGATCCCGCCGACCGGCCCCGCTGACCGGCCCCGCTGACCGGCCCCGCTGACCGGGGCTGCTGAC
>NZ_JBHVYK010000111.1:0-24030 GCF_042880855.1 Streptomyces sp. NPDC058291 | reverse complement strand
ACCCCGGGTACGGCGCACACCAACCCGGGTTGAGCTTGGGGGGGTGGGCCCGCGCGGGTGGGGGGGGGCGGGCGAGTGGGGGGGGGTGACCGGACCCGGGGGCTGCGCCCCCGACCCCCGCTTCCGGCCCGAACGGCCTCGCCCTCAAACGCCGGACGGGCCGACGGGCCAGGCGTCCGCCAGCATCTTCCGGGTGTCCGCGAGGAGTTGGGGCAGCACGCGGGTGTGCCCGACCACCGGCATGAAGTTCGTGTCGCCGCCCCAGCGGGGCACGATGTGCTGGTGGAGGTGGGCCGCGATGCCCGCCCCCGCGACGCTCCCCTGGTTCATCCCGATGTTGAAGCCGTGTGCGCCGGACGCGGCGCGCAGAGCCGCCATCGCCTGCTTGGTCAGCTCGGCGAGCTCGGCGGTCTCCGGGAGGGTCAGGTCCGTGTAGTCGGCCACGTGCCGGTAGGGCACGGTCATCAGGTGGCCGCCGTTGTACGGGTACAGGTTCAGCACCGCGTACACGTGCTCGCCGCGGCGGACGACCAGCCCGTCCTCGTCGGACTTGGCCGGGATCGAGCAGAACGGACAGCCGTCGTCGGCCCCCGGGCCGGTCGGCTTGTTCTCACCCTGGATGTAGGCCATCCGGTGGGGCGTCCACAGGCGCTGGAACGAGTCCTGCGTCCCGACTCCGATCTGCTGCTCCGGCTCACTCGTCATGCCAGTCAGCATATGGCTTCGCCCGTTCGCGGCGTGTCGGCGGGGTTCGCGCGAAAGCGGCGCGGGCCAAGCTGGGCCGATGGACGAAGACGGCCGTCTGACCGGCTGGGAGCACCGCACCGAGCTCCCCCTCGCGCTCGCCTCCCTGGTGTTCCTCGCCATGTACGCCGTGCTGGTCCTCGCCCAGGGGCTGCCGGCCGGCTGGCGGGACCTGTGCACGGCGGTGCTGGCCGCCATGTGGGCGCTGTTCGCCGCCGACTACGGCGTGCGATGGCGGCGCAGCGGACAGCGGCTGGGCTTCGTCCGCAGACACAAGCTGGACACCGTGGTCGTGCTGCTGCCCCTGCTGCGCCCGCTGCGGGTGGTCAAGGTGTACGAGGCCGTGCAGCGCCGACGCGGGCAGCCCCGGCTGGCCCTGTACGCGCGCGTCATCGCCTACTCGGGGGTGACGACGATGCTGCTGGGCTTCGCGGGCGCGCTCGCCGTCTACGACCGGGAACGGGGTGCGCCGGGCACCCATATGCACACGTTCGGGGACGCCCTGTGGTGGGCGGCCGAGACGCTCACCACCGTCGGCTACGGCGACGTCGTCCCGGTCACGACCGGCGGCCGGATGATCGCGGTCGGGCTGATGGCCTGCGGGCTGGCCCTGCTGGGCGCGGTCACCGGCTCGTTCTCGTCCTGGCTGATCCAGGTGTTCTCGCGGCAGGACGACGCCGGCAACGGCCGCGGGGACGGCGACGGGCCCCCGGGGAGGTGATTCCCCGGGGGCCCGTCGCACGGCGTCGTCAGATCTGCGTCCGCTCCTCGACGACCTTCGCGATCTTGGCGATGGCCTCGTCGAACGGGATGCCGTTCTCCTGCGAGCCGTCGCGGTAGCGGAAGGAGACCGAGCCGTTCGCCATGTCCTCATCGCCCGCGATGACCATGAAGGGCACCTTCTGCTTCTGGGCGTTGCGGATCTTCTTCTGCATGCGGTCCGAGGAGGAGTCCACCTCGACCCGCAGGCCCTGCTTCTTCGCGGCCGCGGCGAACTTCTCCAGGTACTCCACGTGCCCGTCGCCGATCGGGATGCCGAGCGCCTGGACCGGGGCCAGCCATGCCGGGAACGCGCCCGCGTAGTGCTCCAGGAGCACCGCGAAGAACCGCTCGATGGAGCCGAACAGCGCGCGGTGGATCATGACCGGGCGCTGCTTGGAGCCGTCCGGGCCGGTGTACTCCAGGTCGAAGCGCTCCGGCAGGTTGAAGTCGAGCTGGATGGTCGACATCTGCCAGGTGCGGCCGATGGCGTCCTTCGTCTGGACGGAGATCTTGGGGCCGTAGAACGCGGCGCCGCCCGGGTCGGGAACGAGCGGGAGGCCCTGCTTCTCGGCGACCTGGCGCAGCGTCTCGGTCGCCTCCTCCCAGACCTCGTCCGAGCCGACGAACTTCTCCGGGTCCTTGGTGGACAGCTCCAGGTAGAAGTCGGTCAGGCCGTAGTCGCGCAGCAGGCCGAGGACGAAGGTGAGCGTCTTGTCGAGCTCGTCCGACATCTGCTCACGGGTGCAGTAGATGTGCGCGTCGTCCTGGGTGAAACCGCGCGCGCGGGTGAGGCCGTGCACGACGCCCGACTTCTCGTAGCGGTACACGGTCCCGAACTCGAAGAGGCGCAGCGGCAGTTCGCGGTAGGAGCGGCCGCGCGCGTCGAAGATCAGGTTGTGCATCGGGCAGTTCATGGGCTTGAGGTAGTAGTCCACGCCCTCGTCGAGCTGCATGGGCGGGTACATGCCGTCGGCGTACCAGTCCAGGTGACCCGAGGTCTCGAAGAGCTTCCCCTTGGTCGCGTGCGGGGTGTAGACGAACTCGTAGCCCTCCTCCTCGTGCCGGCGGCGCGAGTAGTCCTCCATGACCCGGCGGATGATGCCGCCCTTGGGGTGGAAGACGGCGAGGCCGGAGCCGATCTGCTCGGGGATGGAGAACAGGTCGAGCTCGGAGCCCAGCTTGCGGTGGTCGCGCTTCTCGGCCTCGGCGAGGAAGTCGAGGTGGGCCTTGAGCTCGTCCTTGGAGGGCCAGGCGGTGCCGTAGATGCGCTGGAGCATGGGGTTCTTCTCGCTGCCGCGCCAGTAGGCGGCCGCGTTGCGCATCAGCTTGAACGCCGGGATGTTGCGGGTGGTGGGCAGGTGCGGACCGCGGCACAGGTCCTTCCAGCACAGGTCGCCGGTCTTGGCGTCCAGGTTGTCGTAGATCGTCAGCTCGCCTGAGCCGACCTCCACGTCCGCTCCGTCGTCGCTGGAGGCCGAGCCCTTGAGGCCGATGAGCTCCAGCTTGTAGGGCTCGTCGGCGAGTTCCTCGCGGGCGGCCTCGTCGGTGACCACGCGACGGGCGAAGCGCTGCCCCCGCTTCTGGATCTCCTGCATCTTCTTCTCGACGGCCTTGAGGTCCTCGGGCGTGAACGGCTTCTCGACGTCGAAGTCGTAGTAGAAGCCGTCCTTGACCGGCGGGCCGATGCCCAGCTTGGCCTCGGGGAAGAGCTCCTGCACGGCCTGGGCCATCACGTGCGCGGTGGAGTGGCGCAGGATGTTCAGGCCGTCCTCGGAGGAGATCTCGACGCCCTCGACCTCGTCACCCTCGCGGAGTGCGTACGACAGGTCCCTGAGCTCGCCGGCCACCCGCGCGGCGATGATCGAGCGCTCGCCGGCGAAGAGGTCGGCGGCCGTGGTGCCCGTCGTCACCGTGCGCTCTTCCCGCTCGGAATCGCGTTGGATGATCACACGGACGTCTGACACCGGTCTCTCCTGACTGAAGGGGGTGCGGCGCCATACCGTGAGCGCGCGCAGGACGCGATCGTACCGACCCGCACCCGCCGACCGCGAAATCAGTCCCCCGGCCGTCGTTCTCCGCAGTCCTCCGCGAAGACGTCCGCGCCCGCCGCGTTGCCCTGCATCGATTTCAGCAGACGGTCCCGATCGGCCTCGTCCACCTGCACGGGGACGACCCGGCGGACTCCGGTGAGGCTGCGGAACCCGCCCCGGCTCTCCAGCCGGCCCTGCACCCGCACCGGCAGTCCGTCGAGATGGGCCTGGCCGGCGACGCGGTAGTCCTCCTCGTCGAGCGTGAGACGCAGGTGCGGGATGTCCGCGCCGGCCAGCACCCGCAGCCGTACGCTTCCGTCGCCGCTCGGCCCGGCCCTGCGCAGGCGGACGACCGTGCCGGTGATCCGCACGGTGACGGAGGGCTCCTCGCGCAGATAGCGGGCGCCCGCCTCGCGCAGCACGGACAGGTCGCCGGGCGAGAACTCCACCGGTTCGCCGCCGGCGGCGCAGTCCGCGGGGACTCCGGCCGCGGGCGACCATTCGACGGCGATCCGGGCGCCCTCGGCGCCCCGCACCAGCGTGATCAGCGCCTCGGTGAGCTCGCGGCTGGCACCGGCCTCCACGGCGCCGTCGAAGGCGTCCATGCCGCCGACGGCCCGCTGGTAGTCGATCGCCTCGCGGACGGCGTACAGGGCCTGGTGGAGCCGGACGGCGAGGGAGCGGGCGCCCGCGACCGGCACGAAGGCGGTGAGCCGGCGCCCGCCGGCCGCCGAGCCGACGAGGACGTCCTCCAGCGCGGCCAGGGCGGCGCGGCGGTGCCGTGCGCCGTAGTAGCCCGCACGCGCGCGGGTGGCGAGCGCGCCGGCCAGCAGCATCTGCCGGGCGGCGGCGCGCAGCTGCTCCTCCACGGCCCAGGAGGCGGCTCCTGCGGGCCCCGTCGGCGAGTCCCGCCACCAGCGGACCTCGTCGCTGGGCACGGCCAGTGCGACGAGCACCTCGCGCGCGGAGGGCGTGCCGCTGCGGACGAGCGCCGCGAGCGCCTCGCCGAGCAGGTCGTCGCTGTCCGGGAAGGCGCGGCTCTCCGGCACGAGCAGGCTGGTCTGGGCGCCGCCCGGTCCGGGCGGGGTCCAGCGGCCGTAGCGTCCGGCGGCGCCGCCGCGCCGCTGCCAGCCGTGCCGGCGCAGCAGGGCGCCGAGGACGGCGGGGTCCACCTCGGTGGGCTCGGGGGGCTGGTTCCAGGCGGCCTCGGGGTGCGGCCGCACCGGCCGCAGCGGCTCGTCGAGGGGGCGGTGGGTCATGGTCTGCCTCCCGTCCCGGCCCGCGTCATGATCTCGCACAGCGCCCGGTCGTCGAAGATGCGTGAGGTCGGTATCCGCACGGTGGTCCGGGTCCGGCCGGTGATCGGGTGGCCGGCGAGATTGACCCAGTAGCAGCAGTGGCGCAGGTCGAGGCGGTCGTGTCCGGCCCGCAGCCACTGGTCCTGCGACCGGGGGACGATCATCACGACGAGGATCTTGTGCACCGACACCGGGGTGCGGGCGAGCTTGCGCAGATGATCGTTGTCGAGGGTGAAGGAGAAGAAGGGACCGGGCGGGTCGGGACGGACCTGGTAGGTCGCCTTGAGCTGCACCTTGATGGTCACCTCGTCGTCCACCGTGTGCCCGGGCGCGCTGTGGCTGACGTGCCAGTCGATGCCGTTGTCCGGGAACGGCTGGGACAGCGAGCAGCCCGCGGCCGCCGCGACGGCGTGGAGATAGCCCACCTGCAATGTCTCCATGCAGGCGGTGGTGGCGAGTGTGCCGCGGTGAACGCCCGCGCGTTCGGGCAGCAGCCCGCCCCGCTCGGGCTGCGCAATCGCCATGGCCAACAGCCTTCCCACCGGAGCCGGATCCCGTGACGGGCCGCTGAACTGCAAAGACCCGTACCCGTGTTGTGTCCTTCCGGCGTACGGCGCAAACAGCCCGGGTATCACCAAACAGGCAGAAGACGGTGCGTCAGCTTCCGTGGGTGATCGAGGGGTTGAGTGGACATGGCGAACTGGTACGAGGGCCCTTTGGCCGCATTTGACACGGAGACGACGGGCGTCGACGTGGAGACCGACCGGATCGTGTCGGCCGCGCTCGTCGTCCAGGACGCGCCGGGCGCGAGGCCGCGGGTCAGCCGGTGGCTGGTGAACCCGGGCGTGCCGGTGCCCGCCGGGGCGACGGAGGTGCACGGTCTGACGGACGACCACCTGCAGCGCAACGGCCGCTGGCCGTCGCCGGTGATGTTCGAGATAGCCGAGCTGCTCGCCGAACAGGCGGCGGCGGGGCGCCCGTTGGTGGTGATGAACGCGCCGTTCGACCTGACGCTGCTCGACCGAGAGCTGCGCCGGCACCGCGCCTCGTCGCTGGGCGTCTGGCTGGACGCGACGCCGTTGCGGGTGCTGGACCCGCGGGTGCTCGACAAGCACCTGGACCGCTACCGCAAGGGCCGGCGCACGCTCACCGACCTGTGCGCGCACTACGACGTGACGCTGGCGGAGGCGCACGACGCGGCGGCGGACGCGCTGGCCGCGCTGGAGGTCGTCCGGGCGCTCGGCCGGCGGTTCGCGGCCCGGCTGGAACGGCTCTCCCCGGCCGAGTTGCACAGCCTGCAGACCACCTGGCACGCGGCGCAGGCACGGGGGCTGCAGGCGTGGTTCGCGCGCAGCGGCACGCCGGAGACGGTGGACACGTCGTGGCCCCTGCGGCCGGAGATGCCGGCGGCGGCGTAGGGCGGCCCGCGCCCGCCCCGCGGACACGAAAAAGCCGGTCCGCTCGACGCGGACCGGCCTCTCCCGGTGGGCGATACTGGGTTCGAACCAGTGACCTCTTCGGTGTGAACGAAGCGCTCTCCCACTGAGCTAATCGCCCGGGAACGCACTGAACCATACAGGGCCCCGCACGCTTCCTTCAAACCGCTTCCAGGTACGCCGCCAGACCGCGCCGCCCGGCACGCATCATCAGCCGGTGGTTCAGGCGGAACAGCGGCCGCCCCGGCACGGCGAACCGTCTCAGCAGCGGCTTGTCGACGCGGACCTCCTGGTCGTAGCGGGCGAGGGCGCCGCGGCCGTGGGCGGTGACCGTCCAGCGCGCCCAGCCGTCGAGATCGCCCGACAGGGCGATCTCCAGGACTCCGGCCGCCGGATCGTTGCGCACCCCGCGCACCGTGAAGGTGAGGTCGTACGGGAGGACGGAGCGGACGCGGACGACGCCGGTCGTGTCGTCGACGCGGTCCACCTCGCGCACCTGCGGCCACCAGCGCGGGTAGTCCTCGGCCCGCCCCAGCGCCTCGAGGACGCGGGCGGGCGACGCGGGCAGGGCCCACAGGCTGCGGAAACGGTAACGGGTCCAGTCCATGGGCAGAGTGTGCCCGCGCGCGGCCCGGCCAGTGCGGATGAGTACGTGTTCTGAGTACGGGCGCTCATGCCGGCGGAGGTGACGCCGACCACACTCCGAGGCATGACGCCACTTCCGCCTCCGGCCGAGGAGCTGCGGCTCCTCGACACCGAACTGCGACACCTGGCCGCCCGCCGGGCCGAACTGCTGGCGCGCCGCGCCTGGTTGGTCGCCGCACTTCAGCAGGCGGCGCCACCGGTCGCGCCGGAACGGCCCGCGCCTCCGGTCGCGTCCCGCCGCCCCGAGACCAGCGCTCCGAGCGTGCAGAACGTTCTCCTCCTGCTCGGCGGAGTCCTGCTCACCGTCGCGGCGATGGTCTTCACGCTGGTCAGCTGGGGGCACCTGGGGATCGCCGGGCGGTGTGCGGTGCTCGGCGCGGTCACGCTCGCGGTGCTCGGCGCGCCCGTCGCGCTGCTGCGGCGGGGGCTGCGGTCCACCGCGGAGTCGGTCGCGGGACTCGGTCTCGCGCTGACGGTGCTGGACGCCTACGCCCTGTACGAGGTCGCGTTCTCCGCGGCGGACGGCACGACGTACGCGGCGGCCACCTCGACGCTGCTGGCGGCGGTATGGGCCGGGTACGGCACGGCGCTCGCCGCGCTGCCGGGCACGGCGGCGGTACGGCTGCCGCGCCCCGCCGCCCTGACGGCCGCTCAGTTCGCGCTGCCGCTGTGGGCGGTCGCGGCGGGCGGCGGGGACCACACGGTCACGGCCGCGGTGCTGCTGACGGCGGCCTTCGACGCGGCGGTCGCGCTGCGGGTCGCGCAGCGGCCGGTGCGCACGGTCGCGGTGGTGTGCGCCCTCGCCACCGGCGGCTGGGGCGTCCTGGCGGCCGGCGGACTCTCGCTGGAGGCGGCCGGTCCGGGCGCGGCTACCCGTGCGGCGGCGCTCCTCGTCCTCGCGGCGGCGATCGCCCTGGGCGTGGCCCGGTTCGCCCCGCACCCCGGCTTCGTCACGGGCGGGGCCGTGGCCGGCGCGCTGTGCGCGGTCGCCGCACTGGGCGGCGTCCTGCGGGTCTCGACGCCCGGTGAGTGGGCGGTGCCCGGCTATCTGGCGTGCGGCACAGCGCTGTTGGCCGTCGCCCGCGGGACGCAGGCGATGCGCCGGGGCGTCCATTGGGCCTCCGGTCTGGTGCAGGCGGGAGCGGTGCTGTGGGCGGTCCCGGCCGTCGGCGTCACGCTGCTGGGCCCGGTCGCGTGGCTGCGGCACATCTGGTCCGGGGCTCCGTCCGACGCCCGTGCCGCGGTGACGGTCGACGCCTTCTGGCCGCCGTACGCCGTCACGGTCCCCCTCATCCTCGCCGCCGTCGCGGTGGTCCTGGCGACGGCGGTGCGTGACGGGGAGTGGCGTCCGCAGGCGCGGACCGCCGCCCTGGTGCTGGTCTGCGCCGCGCTGCTCGTCGTCCCCACCGCGCTGGAACTGCCCTATGCCGTCGGACTGTGCGTCATGGGCGCCACGGCGGCGGCCCTTCTGGCGCCGGCGACGCGGACGACGACCGTGCTCGCCCTGCTCGTCTCGCTCGGTCTCGCCCTCCTCGCCCTGGCCACCGAGGCCGCAACGCTCACCGTGCTCGCGGTGCTGACCGTGATGTTCGCGGGAGCCGCGTGGCGTGGCCGGGCGGCAGCCGTGTCCGCGGCCGCCTCGCTGGGCTGTGCCACGGCCCTGGCCGCGGCCGTGGGCGCCGCCGCCGGCTGGCGGCCGGAGCACATCGCCCTGCTGGTGCTCGTGGTCCCCGTGGTCGCGGCCGTGACCGCGCCCCGGATCGGCGACCTCGTGACGACCGTCGTGGTGGAGGCCGTCGGCGCCGGCGCGGGCCTGCTGGCCGTCGGCCTCGCGGTGTTCGACCCGCCGCTGCTCGCGCTGGTGCTGTCCCTGTGCGCGGTGATCGCCGCCGGCACCGCCCTGCGCCCGGACCGGCGCCGGGTGGGGTACGCGGCCGTCGTCCTGTTCGTGCTGGCCTCATGGGTGCGGCTGGCGTCCTGGCAGGTGGCCCTCGCGGAGGCGTACACCCTGCCGGCGACGGTCCCGGCCCTGGTCGTCGGGGCCCTGCGTCGACGCCGTGACCCGGCCGTCTCGTCCTGGACGGCGTACGGCCCGGGGCTCGCCGCCACGCTGCTGCCGAGCCTCGCCGTCGCCTGGGGCGACCCCGGGTGGACGCGCCCCCTGCTGCTCGGCGCGTCCGCGCTGCTGCTGACCCTGCTGGGGGCCCGGCACCGTCTGCAGGCGCCGCTCGTGCTGGGCGGCTCGGTTCTCACGCTGGACGCGCTGCACGAACTCGCCCCGTACCTGGTCCAGGTGACCGACGCGCTCCCGCGCTGGGCGCCGCCCGCCCTCGCCGGACTGCTGCTGCTCGCACTCGGTGCGACGTACGAGCAGCGGCTGCGGGATGTCCGGCGGGTACGGGAGGTCCTGGAGAAGCTGAACTAGCCGCTCGTTATGGCATCTTGTCGCCGAGCAGCGCCAGGTTCTCGATGGCGGCGAGGCCGTAGAGCGCGGTGTCGTTGGTGGACACCCAGGCGGCCTCGCTGCCCGCGACCAGGGTGGCGGGGCCGCTGAGCGGCTCCGTCTTCCACGGCGAGGACTCGGTGTAGCCGTCGGAGCCGTAGAACTTCGTCCACGCCCGCTTGGCGAGCGCCGCGTCGCCGGTCTGGACGGCGGCGTAGGCGTCGAGGCGCGAATGGCCCTGGAACAGCAGCAGCGTGCCGAAGTTGGAGCCGTAGCGCGCCGCCTGTTCCGCCTTGGTGGCGTTGAAGTAGCGGCAGTAGTCGAAGTACGCCTCGTTGAACTTCGGCATGTCGACGAGGTGGATCAGCTCGGCGCACAGTTCGTTGAGGCCGAAGACCGCCGACAGGTGGGAGACGCCGACCACCGGGGCGGTGGCGACGGCGAACCGGCCGGTGTCCAGGTCGTACAGACCGCTGCCCTGGACGAAGCCGTTGGGCTGGGCGGCGATCGTCTCCATCGTCGACAGCACGCGCGCCTTGGCCTTCTCCCACTTGGGGCCCTTGCGTTCCCACTCGGTCAGCCAGGCCGACACCAGCCCGCTCCAGTCGGTGCCGAAGCCGATCGACAGGGCGTGCCGGTCGGGCGTGTAGGGCTCGGTGCGGATCTTGCGCAGCGGGTCCAGGGCGAGGAACGTCTCGTCGGAGTCGACGTTGGCGTGCATGAGGTCGCCGACGCGTTCGTCGGCGGTGAGGAAGTAGTAGTAGCGGCGGTAGGTGGTGTTGGCGATGCGCTGCTGCTTGGCGCTGTCGGCGTAGTGCTGGACGCCGTGCCGGGTGCCCAGGCCCGCCCACTGGCCGAGGTGGTAGACGTCGACCTCGCCGGTGTGCCGGGTCATCGCCTCGGCGAAGCGGAAGATGTCCGCGCGGCCGGACCGCAGGTACGCCATCCAGAGCCAGATGTCCGGCGACAGCTCGGAGTTGTCCCAGGCGTAGCCGCCGATGTCGTAGCGCCACTGGTGCCGGACGGCGTCGTAGGTGTGCATGATGTCGCCGTAGTCCCAGAAGCCGTACCAGCGGCGCTGCTCCACCTGGTCCTTGTAGTAGGTGAACAGGAAGTCGAGGTGGTCCTCGATCCTGGCCTTGGCGGGGGTGGAGCGGTCGGGCTCGGAGTAGAGGCCCGGGCCGAAGACCTTGGCCTTGATGAGCTGCTTGGGCGGGGCGGCGAGCTGCGGCAGCACCCGCACGGCCGCGACCTGTTCGGCCAGCCTCTCGGGCGACGGCGTCGACTCGTTGGCCCAGAACAGCAGCTCGGAGGTACGGGCGATCCCGTAGGGGGTGCCGAAGCCGGGCTCGTAGTCCTCGTAGGTGATGTTGAGGCCTTCGAGCTGTTCGGGGAAGGTGTCCTGGCCCATGCCGTCGTGGTAGAAGCGCAGGTCCATGGGCTGTGCCTCGGGCGACCAGAGCCAGAGGGTGACCTCGGCCTCGTCGGTGTGCGCGTCGCGGACGTCGAGCTGGGCCGGGTGCTTCTCCCAGAAATCCCTGAGGCCGAAGGAGAAGCCTCCGCTCGCCCCGCCGACGTAGCCGAAGCCGGAGGCCCGCTTGCCGCCGCCGGCGCCGATCCAGCCGTGTCCCTTACTGGTGCGCTTACGCAGCGTGAAGCCGTCGGCGGAGAGCTGCGAAAGGGTGTAGTCACCCCACTCGGGGATGTACTGCAGGCGCGAGGTGACCCGCTGGTCCCAGGTGGACGGGTCGGGCAGCTTCCGGCCGGCGTACTGGGCCGCCTGGACCGCCGCGCCCGGGTCCCGGCGCAGTCCGGTGATGCCCTTGACCGCCTCGCGCAGCAGGCCGGCGCCCTCGCCGCCGATGCGGACGTGCCGGTCGTAGGACTCGTCGCGCATCGGGACGGTGAAGCGGACGCCCAGTCCGCGGATGAAGTCGCCGCTCGCCTTGCCGGGCTCCTGTTTCCCGTCGTAGGTGATGGTGTGCACCATGCGGAAGGAGTCGGCGCCCGCGTAGAAGTAGAGGCGGATGGAGAACGGCAGCCAGCTGCGGCTGCCCCTGCGGTGCTTGCCGTCGATGCGGACGACCGCGCGGACCGGGCCCGACTGTTCCACGGTGACGCCTTCGACGGCGCCGTCGAAGCGCTCGGTCTTGACCGTGCCCTGGTCCTCGTCCTCGATCTCGGGCTGGCGGATCAGGACCAGCCGGCCGTTCTTGGCGATCTCGGTGGAGCCGCGGGTGACGGACTTGACGATCGTGGAGCCCGACGTGCCGATCTTCGCCGTGATGACGCCCGTCGAGACGGCGACGGTGCCGCCGCGCTTGTCGACGGTGACCTTCTTGGCCGGCGCGGCGGGGGCGCCGGCGGCGAGGGTGAGCTTGCCGACGCCCGAACTGACGGCGTGGGCGGTCCACTTGAGGGATCCGTCCGGCCAGTAGGCGATCGGCCAGGACTGGACGGGGACGTCCTTGCCGTCGGCGTCGGTCAGCGCGAAGGTCTGGTCCTGCGGGTAGGCGCCCATGGGCCAGGGCACACCCAGCGTGGAGCCGGGGGCGGCGCCGAGACCGCCGTCCTCCAGCCAGTCCAGGGTCACGGGGTCGGTGTCCGCCGCCCCGGCTGCCGGCGCGGCCTCGGCGTCCTTGGCTCCTAGGGCCCAGCTGAACTGCGCGGCGGCGCCGGCGACGGCCGCCGCCTTGAGCAGGGACCTGCGGGGGATGGGAGACATGAGATGCGGCCTTCCTTTCCGTGCGGCATGCGCAGCGGGATGGTCAGAGGCATGACAGATAGAGGTGCGACGCCCGGTGCGCCGACCCCGGAAGGGAGCGTCGCCGTCAGCGGTGCCGGTAGCGCACCTCGACCGCGACGCCCGCCGCGACGGCGGCCCCGAGCACGGGGACCGCGAGCGGCGGGAGGAACCAGGCGGACAGGGCGACGACCGCCAGCCCGCAGACGATGAGGAAGGACCCGGCGGGATCGCGCACGGTGCGCCGCCCGGCATCGGCGAGCAGCGTCCGCCAGCGGGAGCCCGGCGTCCACACGGCCGCCGCCCGCAGCAGCGCCACGGCGAGCCCGATCAGCGCGAAGACGCCGACGGCCCCGACGAACGGTCCGCCGGGGATCCCGGCCCTCGAGGCCAGAACGTCCACCCGGACGGCGCCGGCCGCCGCCCAGCCGGCCAGCCCGACGGCCCATCCGCCGCGCACGGCCGCCCGGAAGTCCGCGACGAAGTCCCGCAGACCGCCGTCCCGGTGGGTCGTACGACGCCGCAGATGCCGTGCGCCGGCGGCGAAGGCCGCGGGATAGGTGAGGAGCCCGAGGCAGGCCACCGCGATCCACACTCCGGTGAGCAGGCACTCGGCGAAGACCGCGAACCGCTCGCCGAACACCGACTCCCCGCGCGCGGAGCGGGCCTTCGCCCGTGCTTGCGCCATGGTGACCGCCTCAGCCCTTCAGTCCGGAGGTCGCCATACCGTCGATGAGATGGCGCTGGAAGGCCATGAAGAAGGCGACGACGGGGACGAGCGCCACCAGCGACATCGCGATCATGCTGCCGTAGTTGGAGATGCCCTCCTGGTCGCGGAACATCATCAGCCCGAGCGACACGGTGTACTTGGAGGGCGTGTTGAGGTAGATCAACGGGCCCATGAAGTCGTTCCACGCGTTGATGAACGCGAAGATGGCGCTGGTGATGATCGCGGGACGGCTCAGCGGCAGCACGATGGACCAGTAGGTCCTCAGGTGCCCGCAGCCGTCCAGCTTGGCGGCCTCGTCCAGCTCGCGCGGCAGCCCCCGCATGAACTGGACCATCAGGAAGACGAAGAACGCCTCCGTGGCCAGGAACTTGCCCGCCACGAGCGGCACGAGCGTGTCGATGTAGCCGAGGTTGCGGAACAGCACGTACTGCGGGATGAGCAGCACGTGGTACGGCAGCAGCAGGGTGCCGATCATCAGCGTGAACAGCAGGTTCCGCCCGGCGAACCGGATCTTGGCGAAGGCGTACGCCGTCAGCGAGCTGGAGAGCACCACGCCGGCCACGGCCAGCACCGCGTACATCAGCGAGTTGGTGAAGAAGCTGCCGATGGAGATCCCCGAGATGCCGTCGGCGAGTCCGGAGAAGTTGGCCCAGACCGGCTTGGCGGGCAGCAGGTCGAGACTGGCGATGATGTCCTTGCTCGGCTTGAACGAGGCGCCGAGCACCCACACCACCGGATAGAGGACCACCGCGAGCACGAGCAGTGCGCCCGCGTGCCAGGCGAGGGATCCGACGCGCCGCCGCTCGGTCCCCGCGCGCGCGACGGGACGGGTGGCAGTGCTCACTTGGCGGCCTCCTCGTAGTGCACCCACTTCTTCTGCGACCAGAACAGCACCGCCGTGACCAGCGCCACCGCCACCACCAACGTCCAGGCCATCGCGGAAGCGAAGCCCATCTGCGCCTCCTTGAAGCCCTTCTGATAGAGGTAGCAGGTATAGACCAAGGTGGCGTCGGCCGGTCCGCACCTGGTGTCGGAGACGACGTACGCCGAGCCGAACACCTGGAACGCGTGGATCGACTCCAGCAGCACGTTGAAGAAGAGGACCGGGGAGATCATCGGCAGTGTGATGTTCCAGAACCGCCGCAGGGGGCCGGCTCCGTCCATCTCGGCGGCCTCGTACAGTTCCTGCGGCACCTGCTTGAGCCCCGCCAGGAAGATCACCATCGGCGCGCCGAACTGCCAGATGCTCAGCGCCACCAGGGCGTACAGGACATAGTCCGGGTTGCCGATCCAGCCGCCGACGTCGAGCCCGAAGATCTTCTGGGTACGGTCGACCACGGCGTCGTCGGAGAACAGCGCCCGCCACACGAAGCCCACGGAGACGCTGGCGCCGATGAGCGACGGCATGTAGAACGCGGCCCGGTACAGGGCCTGTCCGCGCCGCTTCTGGGCGAGGAGCAGCGCGACGCCGAGGGCGAGGAGCAGCTTCAGCGGTGTGGCCACGACGACGTACTTCAACGTGACCTGCACCGACTTCTGCCAGCGCGGGTCCTGGAACATCGTGGTGAAGTTGTCGAGCCCCACCCACCGGGGCGGCGTGAACAGGTTGTAGCTGGTGAACGCGTAGTACAGCGAGGCGATCATCGGTCCCGCGGTGAGCAGCAGGAACCCCGCGATCCACGGCGACATGAAGAGGTAGCCGGCGAGATTCTCGCGCCGCCGCCCGCGCCGCCCGGCGACCGGAGCGGCGGGCCGCTTCTTCGCCGGGCGGGCGGGCGCTTCCTTGACGAGCGTCATGGTGGTACGTCCCCTCAGCCCGCGAACGCGGCCTTGGCCTCGCTGAACAGCGCCTTCGCGGCGTCGGCCGGCTTGGTCTTGCCCTGGGCGACCTCACCGCCGATGCGCAGGAAGGCCGCCTCGATGACGTCCGCGCCGGACGGGTGCGGGGTGATCTTCCCGAGCACGCCCGCCTTGGCGACCTCGTCCTCGTAGGCCGCGACGCCCTTGTTCTGGGCGTCGGCCGGCTTGAAGGCGCCGTACTGCTCGGTGGTGGCGAGGATGCCGCGGTCGTAGCCCATGATCTTGCCGACCTCGGGGTCGTGGACCATGAAGTCGATGAACTGGGCCGCCTCCTTCGGGTGCTTGGTCCCCGAGAAGGCGCTCAGCATCAGCGAGCCGAGGTACTGGCCGGTGTCCTTGCCGTTGGTGGTCGGGATCGGGGCGAGCCCGTAGTCCGACTCGCCCTCGCCCTCGTAACGGATGGAGAAGTTGTCCCACGTGAACTCCGACGCGGCGAGGCCCGCCGAGAGACCCGACTTCGGCTTGACCTGCTCGATCTTCTTCGGGTCGGCGACGAGCCCGGACTTCACGCGCTTGTAGCCGTCCGCCCACCACTGCGTCACGTCGTCCTCGGTGAAGCCGAGACCGGTCTCCGTGAAGAAGGCCTTGCCGTTCTGACGCAGGTACAGGTCGTAGAGGTACATGATGGCGAAGTAGCCGGTGTCGCCGGCGATCTTCAGCTTGTCCTGGATCGTCTGCAGCGCGTCGAAGTACTCGTCCCAGGTCCAGCCGAATTTCGCCGCCACCCCCGCCTTCTTGAACGCCTTGAGGTCGATGACGAGCGCCATGGTGTTCGCGCCGACCGGTATGCCGATCTGCTTGCCGTCGACCTGACCGTTCGCCAGAACGCCGTTGCGGAAGTCGTCGAGCTTCAGGTTCCCCGCGTCGGCCTGCGCCTTGAGATCCATCAGAACCCCGCGCTTGTCGTACTTGCGCAGAAAACCGACCGCATTCTGGAAAACGTCCGGCGGATTCCCGCCGGAGGCCTGGGTCTGGAACTTCTCCCAGAACGCCTCGTAGTCGGTGAATTCGGGCTTGATCTTGATCTTCGGATACTTCTTCTCGAAGAGCGCGATCGTCTTCTTGATGGCGATGGTGCGCGGCTCGCCGCCCCACCACGCGTAACGGATCGTCACCGTTCCGTCCGCGGAGGTCCCGCTGTCTCCTCCGCACCCGGTGGTCGCGGCCAGGCCCAGCGTGGCCGCCGTCGCCCCCGCGGCCTTGAGGATCGTTCGCCTCTCAACATTCCTGCTGGTTCCCACAGTCGGGCCCTCCCCGCAGCGTCGTTGCCACTTGCATGAATCGTTTCAAGAAAGCGCTTGCTGGCACAAGGTACGAGGGGGTTGAGAGACCGTCAATGATTCGGACAGGAATTTCTTGCGCCGCGACTTCGCGACGACCCCACGACGAGGCGGGGACGCTCACGCGCCTCGACGCTCACGCCAGGACGAATTCCCAGGTGAGGAGCATCCGTTCGAAGCCTCGAACTGACACCGGACCTTCCGCAGGGATGCCGAACGGCGGAAATCCGCCTCGACGACGCGGGTTTGACCCTGGACGGGACGGATGACACCGGTGCGAAAGCGAACTGATGGTGCGTGAGGGGCGCGTTGTCCGCCGGGCCGAGGTGCGGCGGCGCCCGCGCGACGCCAGAGAAGGGTCACTTGCTGTTACCGGGGAGGGCATGGGCCGGGGGACGCCCCTGCGGGTGCCGGGAGGGCGCCGGGGCACACCCCGGGGGCTCACGGCGGCGGGGCCGCGAGGGGCCGGCGACCCCGGAGCCGGGGTGGGCGCGCGACGCGACGCGCGAGGCGAAGCCGCGAGGCGAGGGGCGCCTGCCGGGAGCGATCGCGCGGCCCCGGCGAGCCGCGGGCGGTTCCGACGGACGCCGACGCCATGTCGGGCTCGCGGGCGGCTCCGACATGGCGAGAAAAGGTAGGGAAACGGTAGGAAACGGCGGGGCGGGGCGCCGCACGGGGTGGCCGCCGGGAGCCGACGGGATGCCGAAGAGTGCAGGTGACAAGGTCGGGCAAGGCCCGGCGAGTGCCCCATGGGGGGGCGTGAGGGCCCATGGGGGGACGCGCGGCGACAGAACGACGTCGGCCCGTCTGCGCTCTCGCAGGCGGGCCGGCGTTCCGGGTGGGCGATACTGGGTTCGAACCAGTGACCTCTTCGGTGTGAACGAAGCGCTCTCCCACTGAGCTAATCGCCCGGACGCAGGAAGAACATTACCCCATGTCAGGGGGTGACTGTGACCATGTACGGAGGCGGACGGAGGTTCCCGTCCGCCGGACGCCGAGGATCACTGATCCTTGATGTTCCAGGGCATCTCCATGCCGAACTTCCAGAGGTAGACCCCGAGCAGCGCCCCGATGATCACCAGGCCGATCGAGGTCAGGACGATGTTCCGGCGCCGGACCTTCGGGTCCAGGGCACGCTGTGCCGCCTCGGTGACCTTGCGCTTGGTCCAGCGCAGCACCAGCTGGGCCCAGACGAACTCGGTCGCCCAGATCGCCATGCCGCCGAAGATGACGACCCAGCCGGGGCCGGGGAGCGGCAGCATGACGATGCCGGCGCCCACCACGGCGAGGCCCAGCACGAAGACGCCCACCTGCCAGCTCAGGTGCAGCACACGGCGCGCCTTGACGAATTCGGGGGCCCTGGAGCCGAGCCCCTGCCCCTGCCGTCCCCGCGTCGCTCCGTCCGGTTCCGCCCCGTCGGCGGCCGCGTCCGCGTCGCCGGACTCGTTACTCCCCGTATTCATACAGCCAGACCCTACCCGAGAGATTCCGGTCACTGGAATGGTGGTACAGCGCGAACGAGCTGTCGGCCGGTAGAGTTACGTAAAGGCACGCAAAACACGCAGAGGGGTTTACAACGGCACCGTAGGTGGCATGTCGATTTCGCCGACGTGCGAATCCCCGAGCGCACACTGAGCGAAAGGCCCTGGCGCTTATGAACACCACGGTCAGCTGCGAGCTGCACCTGCGCCTCGTTGTGTCGAGCGAGTCCTCCCTGCCTGTCCCCGCAGGCCTGCGGTACGACACGGCCGACCCCTACGCCGTGCACGCCACCTTCCACACCGGAGCCGAAGAGACCGTCGAATGGGTGTTCGCCCGCGACCTCCTCGCCGAAGGCCTGCATCGCCCCACCGGCACGGGCGACGTCCGTGTCTGGCCGTCGCGCAGCCACGGTCAGGGCGTCGTCTGCATCGCGCTGAGCTCTCCTGAGGGCGAAGCGCTGCTCGAGGCCCCTGCGCGGGCCCTGGAGTCCTTCCTGAAGCGGACGGACGCCGCCGTGCCTCCCGGCACGGAACACCGGCACTTCGACCTCGATCAAGAGCTCTCGCACATCCTGGCGGAGAGCTAGGGCGAGGCTCACACCGAGCCGCCCGGCGCCGTCCACTCGGGGAGACGGCTCGGGCTGATACAACCGCATAGGGCATGCGCCGACGCCGCGCCACGGGCAGCCGTGGGGCGGCGTCGGCGTGTCCGCGGCCGCCCGCCCGGCGCTCCCCCGGCCGCCCGTCGGCGCAGGCCGAGGAATCCGGGTCCCGATCGGCCGTGGTTCGGCGGCCCGGTGCGGCTACCATCGGCCAGCATCGGCGGGCACTCGCCCGACCTCAGGCCAGGGAGCGAAACGTGCTGATCACCCACGACACCCGGTGCGCGCTCGACGCCGTGGTGGATCTGGTGAACACCGCCCCGGAGGACGGCACGACCCCGGACGCGCTGCCGGATGTCGCCGCCCTGGGGGACTTCGTGCGCAACCACGACATAAGCGACGTCGGCGTGCTCTCCGAGTTCGACCTGTCCGCGGTGCGCAAGATCCGCGGCCGGTTCGCGGGGATCTTCGCCGCGACGGACCCCCGGGTCGCGGCCGGGCTGATCAACGAACTGGTGGCCGCCGCGGGCACCACGCCTCGTCTCACCGACCACGACGGCTACGACTGGCATGTGCACTACTTCGCGCCCGGCGCGTCCATCGCCGACCACCTCGCGGCGGACTGCGGGATGGCGCTGGCCTTCTTCGTGGTCGCCGGGGAGCAGGAGCGGCTGCGGCGGTGCGAGGCCCCGGACTGCCGGCGTGCCTTCGTCGACCTCTCGCGCAACCGGTCCCGCAGGTACTGCGACAGCCGCACCTGCGGCAACCGGCTCCATGTGGCCGCCTACCGGGCGCGCCGCAAGGAGGCCGCGGGCTGAGAACGCCGCAAGGAGGCCGCGGGCCCAGAACGCCGTCCGCGCGGGGCAGCGCGAGGTCGCTCGATGCCGACGGGCCCCGGCGGGTGACGCCGGGGACCGCGGGTACGGCTCACAGCAGCAGCAGATCATGCAGCGAGGCCATGAGCAGCAGACACCCGATCACCGCAAGGAAGATCATCAGCGGTGGCTGGGAAAGGGCGAAGAGGCACCCGCGCGGCTCGTCCTGGGGCGGCGCGGCGTCGCTCTGTGTCGTGTCCAGCATCTCGCGGGGATGATGACGCAGGTCGCGCCCCCTGCGCGATCAAGACGCAGGATTGAGCGGGAGTTCGCCGGAATCCATGACGACGGTTTCAGGCCGTGATCGTTTCCGCGCACGCGCGGGCCGAGTGTGTCGTTTCGGCCGTCGGCTCCGCCTGTCGCGATTCACGTGCCGACGCTCACGCCGCCCTCCCCCGCGGCGGCCGCCGGGTCACGGCTGCGGGACACGGCGGGGGGTCACGGCTGCGGGACACGGCGGGGGGTCACGGCTGGGGGGTGTGGCGGGGGGGCACGGCTGGGGGGGTGCGGCGGGGGGGCACGGCTGGGGGGTGCGGCGGGGGGTGCGGCTGGGGGCGCCGGGTCACGGCCGCGGGTTCATATGCCGTGCTTCTTGAGGATGGCCTCGATGTCGCTGAAGTCGTCGGAGCCGCCGGTGGCCCTGGGCGCGGCCTCGGGACGGGACGCCGGGCGGGCCGCCCGTCCCAGGGACGGCGCCGAGGCGGCGGGGGCCACCGTGTCCGTCTGCGCGGCGCGTGCCGCAGCCCGGCGCTCCTTGCGGGTGCCGCCGCGGCGACGCTCCACGGCCCGGGTGGTGGCGAAGAGGGCCCAGGCCCCGCCGAGCACGACGAAGCCCGCCCAGGCGGTGGGACTGAAGGCGGTGTCGACGACCCATCCGACGGCGCCGGTCATCACCAGGCCGAGCGGCACCAGGGAGTAGGCCGCGATGCGGGCCGCCGCCAGGAAGCGCTTGCGGTAGGCCGTGACCGCCGCGATGCCCAAGCCGGCCACGGCGACGGCGGAACAGACGGTCTCGGCAATCATCCGGTCCTCCAGGCATGGCTCACTCGGGCGTGGTCGGAGCGACGCGGCGGCACGGCCCGCAGGCCGGTTCCCCGTCCCTTCCATCCTGCACCTGCGCGGGCCACTCGGGCCACGCCGCGGCCGGACATCAGGGACATCTCCGGGTCGACTCCTCCGCAGGTGCCGTACCGGGCCGTCCCTGACCGCGTCCCTGACCGCGTGCTCGGCCGCGTGCTCGGCCGCGTGGTCGGCCGCGTGGTCGGCCGCGTGGTCGGCCGCGTGCTCGGCCGCGTGGTCGGCCGCGTGGTCGGCCGTGAGCCCGAGCGGCTACGCCGCCCCTCGGGCTCACGGCCCCTCCGGCTCGTGGGCTCGCGGGAGATCCCGCTGGGCATGCGGCGGCCGGTCCGGCTGGGGGCGGCCGGGCGGGAGCTGGGAGACTGGCCTCATGAGCGACTCGTCCCCGACCTCCTCCGTCTCCCCCGGCTCCTCCTCCCCCGCCTCGACGACGTCGGCCGCGCCGGCCTCCGGGCCCGGCCGCGCCGTCGTCCTCGACGTCTGGTGCGAGCTCCAGTGCCCCGACTGCCGTGGGGCGCTCGACGACCTGCGCGCCCTGCGCGAGCGCTACGGCGACCGACTGGAGCTGCGTCTGCGGCACTTCCCGCTGGAGAAGCACCGGCACGCCTTCGCCGCCGCCCAGGCGGCCGAGGAGGCGCTGGAGCAGGGCCAGGGGTGGCCCTACGTCGAGGCGGTGCTCGGCCGGGTCGAGGACCTGGACCGTGGGGGGGGAACCCTTCCTGGTCGAGATCGCCGCCGAACTGGGTCTGGACGCCGAGGAGTTCGACACCGCTCTGATCGACGGCCGACACATCCTGATCGTGGACGCCGACCAGGCCGAGGGCAAGGCGATCGGCGTGACCGGGACCCCGACGTACGTCATCGGCGGCGAGCGGCTGGACGGCGGCAAGAGCCAGGAGGGGCTGCGCGTGCGGATCGAGGAGATCGCCGACCGGCTGCTGGCCGAGCAGGCCTGAGACCGGCCCGGAAGGCCCCGGCCGGGGACGGCGGGTGGCCGTCGGCCCGCGGCTCAGAGCAGGTTCTTGTACATCGAGTAGCCCACCGGCGCGTACCCGAGCGACTCGTACAGCCGCTCGGCCGGGGTGTTGCCGGCGAAGACGTTCAGGCCGAGGATCCGCTTTCCGGCGCCGATCGACTGGGCTTCGGCCAGCAGCATCAGGGAACGGCCGTGGCCACGGCCCCGGTGGGCCTCGTCGGTCTCGACGTCGAACACGAACGCCTTGTCGCCGGCGAACGACATCCAGAGCGAGCCGACCGGATCGCCCCGGTGCTCCAGGACGCTGATCAGTGTGTCCGGCGTGGACAGACCCCGCGGCAGCAGGCGGTCGTGGTCCCGGCGCGACCTGTCCCACGCCTCGTTCTCGGGCACCCCGCGGTCGCGCCAGGACTGGGCGTAGTGGGCGAGCGCGTGTTCCAGCCAGGACGCGAACTCGTCTTCCGT
Source organism: Streptomyces sp. NPDC058291 (assembly GCF_042880855.1). Classification (NCBI taxonomy): domain Bacteria; kingdom Bacillati; phylum Actinomycetota; class Actinomycetes; order Kitasatosporales; family Streptomycetaceae; genus Streptomyces; species Streptomyces sp. NPDC058291. Next base: position 2,583 of record NZ_JBHVYK010000111.1, on the reverse strand, counting down.
CATGGGTCTGCCCACGCTGCCGTCGGGCAGGGCTGGCGCGGCGGCGGCGAGGGGCTTCTCCAGGCCGCGGTTGCGATGGACGTAGCCGAGCGCGGTCGCCAGCCGCAGCGCGGCCGCCGCGTCGGCGGGCACCCGGAGCTCGATCCGCGTGCAGCCCCAGCCCCGGGCCACTTCCTCGGCGGCCAGCGCGGCCACCGTGCCCCGGCCCCGTCCGCGGTCCCGTTCCTCGATGCGCAGGTCGGCGAGCTGGGCGACGTCGGGGCCGAAGACGGGGGACGTGGAGAGGCGGACCTCTCCGACGGGACGGCTGTTGACGCACACCTGGTAGTGGCGCGACAGCGCCCCGTCGGCGGCGTGTTGCAGCGGCTCGGTCGGCCGCAGGGTCGTGGTCATCAAGGGAGTTCTACCCCTCCGCGCAGGGGAACGGCAGCCCGTTTTCCCCGGCTTCCCCCGGGCCGGCCCGCGGCCCTCACGGGTCGAGGTCGTCCGCGCTCCGCTCCGCGAAGATCCGCATCGCCTTGGCGGTCACCGGCCCGGGCGCGTCCGGCAGTTCACGGTCGTCGACGCGGTGGACCGCCTGCACGTCGCGCAGAGTGGAAGTGAGGAACACCTCCTCGGCGCGTTCCAGCACGTCCAGCGGCAGGTCGGTCTCCTTGGCGCCGGTCCATTCGACGGTCAGCTCGCGCGTGATGCCCGCGAGGCAGCCGGAGGCGAGCGGCGGGGTGTGGATCTCGCCGTCCAGGACGACGAAGACGTTGGAGCCGGTGCCCTCGCAGAGCCGGCCGACCGTGTTGCCGAACAGCGCCTCGCTGGCGCCCCGCCGGTGGGCGCGGGCCAGGGCGACGACGTTCTCGCCGTACGAGGTCGTCTTCAGCCCCGTCAGCGCGCCGCGTTCGTTGCGGGTCCAGGGGACGGTGACGACGGCCGTGGAGTCGGCGCGCCTCGTGGTCTCGCCGAGGGCGACGACGAGGGTCGGGCCGTGGTCGCCGCGCTCGGAGCCGAGGGGGGCCCGGCCGCCGGTGTAGGTGATGCGCAGCCGGCCGAGCGGCATCGGGTTGGCTTCGAGGACGGCGGCGCAGGCGCGGCGGACCTCGTCGTGGTCGGGGTCGGGCAGACCGAGGCCGCGGGCGGAGCGGGTCAGCCGGTCGAGGTGGCGGGTGAGCGCGAAGGTCCCGCCGTCCACCGCCTTCACCGTCTCGAAGATGCCGTCGCCCACGGTCAGCCCGTGGTCGAAGACGGAGACGCGGGCGGCGTCGCTGTCCTGCAGCCCGCCGTCGAGCCAGATCTTCACGTAAGCGTCCCTTCACTCACCTCGTACACACCCGACGCTACCGCGAGCAGTCGGGACGCCTTCAGCTCGGTCTCCTCCCACTCGGCTTCGGGGTCGGATCCCCACGTGATGCCCGCGCCGGTGCCGAAGCGCAGCACGGCCGCGCCTGCGGCGGACCGCTCGATCCAGAACGTGCGGATGCCGACGGCCAGCTCGCCCGTGCCCCGGTCCGCGTCGACCCAGCCGATGCCGCCGCAGTAGGGGCCGCGGGGCGCCGTCTCCAGCGCGTCGATGATGCGCAGGGCGCTGGACTTGGGGGCGCCGGTGACCGAGCCGGGCGGGAAGGCGGCGTCGAAGAGGGCGGGCCAGCCGACGTCCTCGCGCAGTTCGCCGCGGACCGTGGAGACGAGGTGGACCAGGCCCGGGTGCTTCTCGACCGCGCACAGGTCGGGGACGGTCACGCTGCCGGTGGCGCAGACCCGGCCGACGTCGTTGCGGACCAGGTCCACGATCATCACGTTCTCGGCGTAGTCCTTGGCGAGGAGGTCCGCCTCGGTGCGCCCGGTCCCCTTGATGGGCCCGGACTCGATCACCCGGCCGTCGCGGCGCAGGAACAGCTCGGGGGACGCGGTGGCCGTCTCCACGCCGTGCGCCGGCAGGCGAATCGTTCCTGCATACGGCGCAGGATTGCCCCGGGCCAGCAGCGCGGTCAGCGCGTCCACATCGGCGCCGGGCGCCACGGGCGCGGTCAGGACGCGGCAGAGGTTGGCCTGGTACACCTCGCCGGCCGCGATGTGCTCACGGATGCGCCGCACGCCCGCCGTGTACGCGGCGCGGTCGAGGGACGACGTCCAGTCATCGGCGGCGGGCCCGCGCCAGGCCCCCGGCACGGGAGCGGGCACGGGTTCCTCGCGCACGTCGGCGAACCGGGCGCAGAGCGCACGGCCCTCGAAGTCGGCGCACACGGCCCAGAAGCCGGTGGAGTCGAGAGCCGCGGGGTCGCTGGTGACGTCGAGGAGGCCGGTGGCCACGCGCCCGCCGAAACGGGCGAGGGCAGGGAGGTCGAGCACGTTGTCGAGTCTAGGGCGGGCCGTCCGCAGACGATCCGGGCATGTCCCGGATGTCCCCGCCGAGGGCCCTGACCAGGTCCGCACCCGGACACAGCGCAGCACGCTGCACAAACGCGTTTTTGTACTGGCCCGGGAATCCGCTAGAGTTCAACTCGTCGCCGGGCCGTGAGAGCGGAACGAAACGACAAGCGGACGTAGCTCAGTTGGTAGAGCGCAACCTTGCCAAGGTTGAGGTCGCGAGTT
>NZ_JBHVYK010000110.1:0-24621 GCF_042880855.1 Streptomyces sp. NPDC058291 | reverse complement strand
CCGGGGCCCCGCCCCTTTTACGCGTGTTGACGAAGGCGGCGGGCGGTGCGCCCTGCGCCCCGGGGCGCCCGCTCGACCAAGGGCCCGGCTCCACCGTGGAGCCGAGCCCTTCCGTCGGCCGTACCCCTTACGCCTTCCGCCTTGGCCTTACGCCTTGCGCAGGCGGAACGTCAGCGTCAGGCCCTCGTCCGTGAACGGGGCGCCGTAGGAGTCGTCCGCCTCGCCCTGGGCGAAGTCCGTGGCGAGGACCTCGTCGGCGATGAGGCCTGCGTGCCCGGACAGGGCGTCGACCACGGCCGGGTCGGTAGCCGTCCAGCGCAGCGCGATGCGGTCGGCCACGTCGAGACCGCTGTTCTTGCGGGCCTCCTGGATCAGCCGGATCGCGTCGCGGGCGAGGCCCGCGCGGCGCAGCTCCTCGGTGATCTCCAGGTCCAGGGCCACGGTGGCGCCGGAGTCGGAGGCCACCGACCAGCCCTCGCGCGGGGTCTCCGTGATGATCACCTCGTCGGGCGCCAGGGCGACCGTCTCGCCGTCGACCTCCACCGACGCCGTGCCCTCGCGCAGGGCGAGGGAGAGCGCGGCCGCGTCGGCGTTCGCGACCGCCTTGGCCACCTCCTGGACCCGCTTGCCGAACCGCTTGCCCAGGGCACGGAAGTTCGCCTTGGCGGTCGTGTCGACCAGCGATCCGCCCACCTCGGACAGTGACGCGAGGGACTCGACGTTCAGCTCCTCCGTGATCTGCGCGTGCAGTTCGGGGGAGAGGGCGTCGAACCCGGCGGCGGCCACGAGCGCGCGCAGCAGCGGCTGGCGGGTCTTGACGCCCGACTCCGCACGCGTGGCGCGGCCCAGCTCCACCAGGCGGCGGACCAGGACCATCTGCTTCGACAGCTCCGGGTCGATCGCCGAGAGGTCGGCCTGCGGCCAGGACGACAGGTGGACGGACTCCGGGGCGCCGGGGGTGACCGGCACGACCAGGTCCTGCCAGACCCGCTCGGTGATGAACGGCGTCAGCGGGGCCATCAGTTTCGTGACCGTCTCGACGACCTCGTGCAGGGTGCGCAGCGCCGCCTTGTCGCCCTGCCAGAAGCGGCGGCGGGAGCGGCGGACGTACCAGTTGGACAGATCGTCGACGAACGCGGAGAGCAGCTTGCCGGCGCGCTGGGTGTCGTAGGACTCCAGGGACTGCGTCACCTGGTCGGTGAGCGCGTGGAGTTCGGAGAGCAGCCAGCGGTCGAGCAGCGGGCGGTCGGCGGGGGCCGGGTCGGCCGCACTGGGCGCCCAGCCGGACGTACGGGCGTACAGGGCCTGGAAGGCGACCGTGTTCCAGTACGTCAGGAGCGTCTTGCGGACGACCTCCTGGATCGTGCCGTGGCCCACCCGGCGGGCCGCCCAGGGGGAGCCGCCGGCCGCCATGAACCAGCGGACCGCGTCGGCGCCGTGCTGGTCCATCAGCGGGATCGGCTGCAGGATGTTGCCCAGGTGCTTGGACATCTTGCGGCCGTCCTCGGCGAGGATGTGACCGAGGCAGACGACGTTCTCGTAGCTGGACTTGTCGAAGACCAGCGTGCCGACGGCCATCAGCGTGTAGAACCAGCCGCGGGTCTGGTCGATGGCCTCGGAGATGAACTGGGCCGGGTAGCGGGACTCGAACAGTTCCTTGTTCTTGTACGGGTAGCCCCACTGCGCGAACGGCATCGAACCCGAGTCGTACCAGGCGTCGATGACCTCCGGCACGCGCGTGGCCGTGCGCCCGCAGCCGTCCTGCGGGCAGGCGAACGTGACCGCGTCGATGAACGGGCGGTGCGGGTCCAGCTCCGACTGGTCGGTGCCGGTGAGCTCGGTCAGCTCCGCGCGCGAGCCCACGACCGTGAGGTGGTCGTCCTCGCAGCGCCAGATCGGCAGGGGGGTGCCCCAGTAGCGGCTGCGGGACAGCGCCCAGTCGATGTTGTTGTTCAGCCAGTCGCCGAACCGTCCGTGCTTGACCGTGTCGGGGAACCAGTTGGTCTTCTCGTTCTCCTGCAGCAGACGGTCCTTGACGGCCGTCGTGCGGATGTACCAGGACGGCTGCGCGTAGTACAGCAGCGCGGTGTGGCAGCGCCAGCAGTGCGGGTAGCTGTGCTCGTACGGGATGTGCTTGAACAGCAGGCCGCGCTGCTGGAGGTCCTCGGTGAGCTGTTCGTCCGCCTTCTTGAAGAAGACGCCGCCGACCATCGGGACGGACTCCTCGAAGGTGCCGTCCGGGCGGACCGGGTTCACCACCGGCAGACCGTAGGAGCGGCAGACCTTGAGGTCGTCCTCGCCGAAGGCGGGCGACTGGTGGACCAGACCCGTGCCGTCCTCGGTGGTGACGTACTCGGCGTTGACGACGTAGTGGGCTGGTTCCGGGAACTCCACGAGCTCGAACGGACGTTGATAGGTCCAGCGCTCCATTTCGGCGCCGGTGAAGGTCTGGCCGGTGGTCTCCCAGCCCTCGCCGAGCGCCTTGGCGAGCAGCGGCTCGGCGACCACGAGCTTCTCCTCCCCGTCGGTGGCGACGACGTAGGTGACCTCCGGGTGCGCGGCCACGGCCGTGTTGGACACCAGCGTCCACGGGGTCGTCGTCCACACCAGGAGCGCTGCCTGGCCGGCGAGCGGACCGGAGGTGAGCGGGAAACGGACGTACACGGACGGGTCGACGACCGTCTCGTAGCCCTGCGCCAGCTCGTGGTCGGACAGGCCGGTGCCGCAGCGGGGGCACCAGGGGGCGACGCGGTGGTCCTGGACCAGCAGGCCCTTGCCGAAGATCTCCTTCAGCGACCACCAGACCGACTCGATGTACTCGGGGTCCATCGTGACGTAGGCGTCGTCGAGGTCGACCCAGTAGCCCATGCGGGTCGTCAGCTCGGAGAAGGCGTCGGTGTGCCGGAGCACGGACTCACGGCAGCGGGCGTTGAAGTCGGCGATGCCGTACGCCTCGATGTCCTTCTTGCCGCTGAAGCCCAGCTCCTTCTCGACCGCCAGCTCCACCGGCAGGCCGTGGCAGTCCCAGCCGGCCTTGCGGGCGACGTGATAGCCGCGCATGGTGCGGAAGCGTGGGAAGACGTCCTTGAAGACACGCGCCTCGATGTGATGGGCGCCCGGCATGCCGTTCGCGGTGGGCGGGCCCTCGTAGAACACCCACTCGGGGCGGCCCTCGGACTGCTCCAGGGTCTTGGCAAAGATCTTCTGCTCGCGCCAGAAGTCGAGCACCGCGTGCTCGAGGGCGGGCAGGTCGACCTGGGCGGGCACCTGGCGGTACTGCGTCATCGATCTTCCTCCGGCGGACGTACTGCCTTCCGTCGGAGGGACGAGAGCCTTCTTGCCTGTGTACGCCGTGTGCGGCGCGCTCCCGCGGTACCACCCTCCTTGGCCCTCCGGGGCGGCCTGCGCTCCGGTGAGCCCCCTCATTGGGGTCGCGATGCCGGGTCTACCAACCCCTGCGGGGTCTTCTTCCGGCGGCTCCGGGGTGATCTTCGCGTCGCGCTCGCCCCCGGGCTCCCACCGTCCCCGGGTCGCTCTGGGCTGCGTACGCCGCTACTCGTCCCCATCCACGCTTTTCGCTGCGCCCAGTGTACGGCTCGGCGACGACGGCGGCCGACCGGTTTACGGGGGACGCGGGCGCGTGCGACCGCGGGGTCCGCAATGCCCCGAATGGCGGCTGAACGGGGAGGTGCGATGGTTCGCGTCGTGGGAGCTGCGACCCGGCGGATTACCCGGCGGGGAGTTGGGCACAACGGATGCAGGCTTGTCGCGTGTCGTGCGCGAGGCGGGCGAATCGGGCGGTGTGCCCCGTTGCCGCGGGCTCCAAGTCGATTTATCGTCCCAGCACGATTCGCGTGCAAGATCACAATATGTGAAGGGGCCGCGGCCATGGTGGCGAAGAAGACCGCCGTACAGCAGTCGGCGTCCGACAGGGACACCAGTGCCTCCGGCGCGGCCAAGGGCTCGACGGCCGGGCGGCCCGTGAAGGCGGTGCGGTCGGCCGCCGCAGGGGAGGCCGCGAGGACGACGGCCGCGAAGGCGGCCGCCGCGAAGAAGACCGCGCAGAAGGAGGTCGCCGGGGAGGGGGCCGCCGCGCAGCGGGCGGTCGCCGAGAAGCCGGTCGCCGAGAAGGCCGTCGCCAAGAAGACGGCCGCCGGGAGGACGACGGCGAAGAAGACGGTCGCCGGGAAGGGCGGCGCCAAGAAGGCGGCGGCCAAGAAGGTCGCCGGTGCCAAGGGCGTGGCCGCGACGAGCGCGGGCAGGAAGAACACGGCCAAGAAGGTGGGCGCGGCCTCGGCCGCGGAGCAGACGGGAGCCACGACTGTGGTTGCGAAGAAGACTCCGGGTACGGCCATGGCGGCGAACACCGCCGTCCCCAAGGCGCGCCTGGCCGCTGCGGAACCGGGCGAGCTGGCGGTGCGCCCCGGCGAGGAGCCGTGGACGCCCGAGGAGGTCGAGGAGGCGCGCGCGGAGCTGGAGTCCGAGCGGGAACGGCTGAGCACGGAGCTGTCCTCGTCCGAGGCCGCCCTGGTCGGCCTGATGCGCGACTCGGGGGACGGCGCCGGCGACGACCAGGCCGACACCGGCACCAAGAACATCACGCGCGAGCACGAACTGGCGCTGGCCGCCAACGCGCGCGAGATGCTGATCCAGACCGAGCACGCCCTGGAGCGGCTGGACGCCGGCACCTACGGGTTGTGCGAGAACTGCGGAAACGCCATCGGCAAGGCCAGGATGCAGGCCTTCCCGCGGGCCACGTTGTGCGTGGAGTGCAAGCAGAAGCAGGAGCGCCGGTACTGATCACCTGGCTGCCGGGGGGTGTGCCGTACCCTCGTCCTCAGTCAGGTACCTAGGTTGAGGGACTCACGTGGCAGAGGCGGAGCGCGTCATCGGTACGCCGGACACCCCAGAGACGGGATCCGAGCCGGAGCAGTCGTCCGGCCCGGGGGAGCAGGAGAGCACCGGGGCGCGGTCCAGGGGCAAGCGCCGTATCGCCGTGCTCTTCGCCGTGGCCGCGTTCGCCTACGCGCTCGACCTGGTGAGCAAGATGATCGTGGTCGCCAAGCTGGAGCACCACGCGCCCGTCGAGGTCGTCGGGGACTGGCTGCGGTTCGAGGCCATCCGCAACGCGGGGGCGGCCTTCGGCTTCGGCGAGGCCTTCACCGTGATCTTCACGGTGATCGCCGCGGCCGTGATCGTGGTGATCGCCCGGTTGGCGCGCAAGCTCTACAGCCTGCCCTGGGCGATCGCGCTGGGGCTGCTGCTGGGCGGCGCCCTGGGCAACCTCACCGACCGGATCTTCCGTGCCCCGGGGGTCTTCGAGGGGGCGGTCGTGGACTTCGTCGCGCCGAAGCACTTCGCGGTCTTCAACCTCGCCGACTCGGCCATCGTGTGCGGCGGCATCCTGATCGTGCTGCTGTCCTTCAAGGGGCTCGACCCGGACGGGACCGTCCACAAGGACTGATCCCGGCCCGGTCTCGCCGCCGGTTGTCCACAGGCCCGTACGGCGGCGCCGCGCCCGTCCTGCATACTCGACGGGTGAGCACGATTCCCGAGATCCGTACCCTGCCCGTGCCGGACGGCCTGGAGGGCGAGCGCGTCGACGCCGCCATCTCCCGCATGTTCGGCTTCTCCCGTACGAAGGCCGCCGAGCTGGCCGCGGCGGGGAAGGTCACGGTCGACGGCTCGGTGGTCGGCAAGTCCGAGCGGGTGATCGGCGGCGCCTGGATGGAAGTCGAGATGCCGCCGGCCCCCGCGCCCGTGCAGATCGTGGCCGAGCCGGTCGAGGGCATGGAGATCGTCCACGACGACGACGACGTGGTCGTGATCGTCAAGCCGGTCGGCGTGGCCGCGCACCCGTCCCCCGGCTGGAGCGGGCCGACGGTGATCGGCGGACTGGCCGCGGCCGGCTACCGCATCTCCACCTCCGGCGCGGCCGAGCGCCAGGGCATCGTGCACCGGCTCGACGTCGGCACGTCCGGTCTGATGGTCGTCGCCAAGTCGGAGCGGGCGTACACCTCGCTGAAGCGCCAGTTCAAGGAGCGCACGGTCGACAAGCGCTACCACACGCTCGTCCAGGGCCACCCCGACCCGACCAGCGGCACCATCGACGCCCCCATCGGCCGCCACCCCCAGCACGACTACAAGTGGGCCGTCACCGCCGAGGGCAAGCCGTCCGTCACGCACTACGACCTCATCGAGGCGTTCCGCGCGGCCTCCCTGCTGGACGTGAAGCTGGAGACGGGCCGCACCCACCAGATCCGGGTGCACATGGCCGCCCACCGCCACCCCTGCGTCGGCGACCTGACGTACGGCGCCGACCCCACCCTCGCCAAGCGGCTGGGCCTGACCCGGCAGTGGCTGCACGCCGTGCGGCTGGGCTTCGAGCACCCCGGCGACGGGCAGTGGGCGGAGTTCGCCAGCGACTACCCCGAGGACCTGACGAAGGCCCTGGACCAGGTCCGCGAGGAGACCTACGGGTGAGCGGCACGCGCGCGTACGAAGTGCGCGTCGCCGAGGACCTCGCCGACCGGGAGGCCTGCTTCGCCGTCCGCAAGGAGGTCTTCGTCGGCGAGCAGGGCGTGCCCGAGGAGCTGGAGTACGACGAGCACGACGCCGACGCCGTGCACGTGCTGGCGGTCGGCGAGGACGGGCGGCCGCTCGGCGCCGGACGGCTGTTGTACGGCGAGGCGGCCGCCGCCAGGACCGGCGGCGATCTGTCGGTGGGCTCGCTGGGGCGGCTCGCCGTGACCCGCGAGGCACGCGGGCTGGGCGTCGGGGCCGCCCTGGTCCGGGCCGTCGAGGACGCGGCACGCGCGCGCGGGCTTCGGGCCGTCGACCTGCACGCACAGACGCAGGCGCTGAGATTCTACGAACGGCTGGGGTACACGGCCTACGGGCCGGAGGACCTGGAGGCGGGCATTCCGCACCGGTCCATGCGGCGTTCGCTGTAGCGGACGGTGGGCGTGCGACGCTGGGGGTCCGGATGTTCTTGATCGTCTAGACCCGGAGTGCTGACCGTGGACCAGTTGGCCCTGCTGTTCGTCCTGTTGCTCGGGGCCGTGGTGAGCGTCCCCGTGGGGGACCGGTTCGGATTGCCCGCGCCGGTGCTGATGACCCTGCTGGGAATCGTCCTGGCGGTGCTCGACTTCGTGCCCAACGTGGAGATCCCGCCCGACCTGATCCTGCCCCTCCTGCTGCCGCCGCTGCTGTACGCGGCGGTGCGGCGGACCTCGTGGCGGCAGTTCGCGGCGAACGTGCGGCCCATCTTCCTGCTCGCCGTGGCGCTGGTGTTCGTCACGACGATCTGCGTGGCCGCCGTGGCCCACACGATCGTGCCGGGGCTGCCGGTCGCCGCCGCCGTCGCGCTGGGGGCGCTCGTCGCGCCGCCCGACCCCGTGGCCGCGACCGCCGTGGCCGGGCAGCTCGGCCTGCCCCGCCGGCTGGTCTCCATCCTGGAGGGCGAGGGGCTGTTCAACGACGTCACGGCCATCGTGCTGTACCACGTCGCGATCGCGGCGGCGGTGAGCGGGACGTTCTCGCCGTGGCGGGCCGGCCTCGACCTGGTGCTGTCCGCCGTGGTGGCGGTGGCCGTGGGCGTCGCGCTCGGCTGGGGCGCGAACCGTCTGCTGGACGTCCTCGGGGACACGACGCTGCAGATCGGGCTGACGCTGCTGGTGCCGTACGCCTCGTACGTGCTGGCGGAGGAGTTCCACGGGTCCGGGGTGCTGGCCGTGCTGACCACCGCGCTGTTCCTCGCCGAGTACGCCACCGACCCCGACGACGTGTTGACCCGGCTGGCCGGCCACACCTTCTGGGACATCGTCGACACCCTCGTCACGGGTGTCGCGTTCGGGCTGATCGGCCTGGAGCTGCACAACGCGATCCGGACGGCTTCGGGCCGGTGGGGGGAGATGCTCGGGTGGGCGGTGGTGATCGTGGCCGTGGTCGTCGTCGTCCGGTTGCTGTGGCTCATGCCGGCGACCTGGCTCACGCAACGGCTGCACGCCAGGAAGGACCACCTGGAGGACATCCCGATCAACTGGCGGGAGACCGTCGTCATGTGGTGGTCGGGTATGCGGGGGGTGGCGTCGGTGGCCTTGGCGCTGGCCGTCCCGCTGAAGACCGACGACGGTGGCCCCTTCCCCGACCGGGACGAGATCGTCTTCATTGCGTTCGGCGTGATCATGGCCACGCTCGTCCTGCAGGGGCTCACCCTGCCGTGGCTGGTGAGGCGGCTCGACGTGCAGTCCGACACCGACCGGGAGAAGGCCTTCGAGAAGGAGCTGGCGGTACGGGCGGCGAAGGCGGCGAAGCAGCGGCTGCGGGAGATCGAGTCCGAGGAGGACCTCTCCGAGGAGCTCGCCGAGCAGATGCTGCGACGGGCTTTCGACATCGGGCTGCGGATCAGCCCGGACGTCGGTGAGGACGAGCGGCGCGAGGGCCACGATCAGCGGGTGCGCCGGCTCAAGCGGGTACGGCGGATCCAGAGCGAGATGCTGAGCGCGGCACGGCACGAGGTGGTCGCGGCGCGCAGCGAACCGGGCGCCGATCCCGAGATCGTGGACCGGGTGCTGCGCCATCTGGACGTGCGCAGCCTCAAGTGAGGTGCGCGGGGCGGACCTTCGAGGTGCGTGCGGCGGACTTCGGCGGCCGTCCGGCGCACGGCGTCCGTTTCACGACGGTCGTGTGAACGGCCGCGCCCCTGGCCGGACCCTGTCATTACGCTCGGATCATGGGACGCAACGTGGTGAGTGAGGGCGGCACGGGGATCGGGCTCGCCGCGGCGCGGCTGTTCGCCGCCGACGGCGACCGGGTGCTGCTGCTCGGGCGGCGGGCGGAGGTGCTGGAGAAGGCCGGGGTGGACGGAGCGCTCGCTACCCCGCGGACCTGAGCGAGCCGGCGCAGGTGCGCGGCGTCGCCCGCTTCGTCGAGGCCGAGTTCGGCACGGTGGACATGCTGATCCACAGCGCCGGGGGCGCGGGGCACGTGGAGCCGCCGAGCGACGGCGACGATCCGCTGGACCGGGTCGCGCACGACTGGAGCGTCGCCATCCGGAGCAACACCCTCAGCACGGCCCTGCTGACCGAGGCGCTCAAGGACCGGCTCGCCTCGCCCGGCGGACGGGTGCTGTTCATCCGCTCGATCGCCGCCTACCGGGGGTCGGGCAGCGGAGCCCACGGCGGCGCCGAGGCCGCGCTGCACCCGTACGCCCGCGACCTCGCCCGGCAGCTCGGTCCGCGCGGGATCACCGCGAACGTCGTCGCACCCGGCTATGTCGAGGACACCGAGTTCTTCGGGGCGGCGATCGAGCCGGCACGGCGCGAGCGGCTCGTCGGCGAGACCTTCACCGGCCGGGCCGGGACGCCCGCCGACATCGCCGCCACCCTGCACTGGCTTGCCTCCCCGGCCGCCGGACACGTCAGTTCGCAGGTCGTCCAGGTCAACGGGGGCGCCGAGCGGGGCAACCGACGCTCAGCGGCCCGGGCGCGGCGACTCCGAGACGCGGCGGGCCGCACCGTCGGGAGAGGAGCTCTGGGCCGGCAGACGGCCCGGGGGCAGGGCCGCGCTCGCGGTGTTGACCCGCGGCAGCGCGTACGGGTGCTCCTTCCACAGCCAGCGGATCATCTCCTCGCGGACCCTGACCCGCACCGTCCAGATGTCGTCGGCGTCCTTGGCCGTGACCAGCGCCCGCACCTGCATGGTGTTGGGCGTGGTGTCCGTCACGTCCAGCCCGTAGGCGCGGCCGTCCCAGGCCGGGCACTGGCGCAGGATGTCGCGCAGCTTCTCCCGCATCGCCTCCACCGGCGCCGCGTGGTCGACGTGCCAGTAGACGATGCCGGTCATCTGCGGGGTGCCGCGCGACCAGTTCTCGAACGGCTTCGAGGTGAAGTACGACACGGGCATCGTGATGCGGCGCTCGTCCCAGGTGCGCACGGTCAGGAAGGTCAGGGTGATCTCCTCGATCGTGCCCCACTCGCCGTCCACCACGACCGTGTCGCCGATGCGCACCATGTCGCCGAACGCGATCTGCAGCCCGGCGAACAGGTTGCTCAGCGTGGACTGGGCGGCCACACCGGCGACGATGCCGAGGATCCCGGCGGAGGCCAGCAGGGAGGCGCCCGCCGCACGCATCGCGGGGAACGTCAGCAGCATCGCGGCGGCCGCGACCACGCCGACGACGGCCGAGACCACCCGCATGATCAGCGACACCTGGGTCCGCACCCTGCGCACCCGGGCCGCGTCGCGGTGCATCCGCGCGTAGTGCGAGTACGACGTCTCGACGACCGCCCCGGCGATGCGGATCACCAGCCAGGCCGCCGAGCCGATCAGCACCAGGGTGAGGGTGCGGCCGATGCCGGTCTTGTGGTCCTGCAGCATTTGCGCCTGGTCGTAGGAGCCTCTGAGCATCGCCGCGCACAGCACCAGCTGATAGGGGATGCGACCACGGCGCAGCAGGCCCCAGAGAGAGGTCTCGGGGTGCCGTTGGTCGGCCTTGCACAGCAGACGGTCGGTGGCCCAGCCGATGAGGACGGTCAGCACCACCGATCCGCCCACCACGATCACGGGGCGGAGCAGGTTCTCCATGCCTTCGAACGTAACCGGGTCCGTACGACCTTGAACCTGCGACTTCTGTGAGGAGTCGCACGCGCAGCGCTGTCGGCGCGGGCTGGCACCATGGGCGTATGAACATCATGCTCTTCCATTCGACCTACGGTCTGCGGCCCGCGGTGCACGCCGCGGCGGACCGGCTGCGCGCCGCCGGACACGAGGTCCGCACCCCCGACCTCTTCGACGGGCGCACGTTCGACACGGTCGAGGAGGGCATGGCGTACAAGGAGGAGATCGGCAAGGACGACCTGCTCAAGCGAGCTGTCCTGGCCGCCGCCCCCTACTCGGAGCGGGGGCTGGTGTACGCCGGGTTCTCGCTGGGCGCCTCCGTGGCGCAGACCCTCGCCCTCGGCGACGACAAGGCGCGCGGCCTGCTGCTCCTGCACGGGACCTCGGACCTCGCGCCGAACGTCACGGTGGACGATCTGCCGGTGCAGCTGCACGTGGCCGAGCCGGACCCCTTCGAGACCGACGACTGGCTGAGCGCCTGGTACCTGCAGATGGGCAGAGCCGGCGCCGACGTGGAGATCTACCGGTACGCGGGCGCCGGGCACCTCTACACCGACCCCGAGTTGCCCGACTACGACGCGGAGGCAGCCGAGGCCACCTGGCGGGTGGCGCTCGGCTTCCTCGAGACCCTCTGACCATGACCGGGGAGTTCGCCGGCCGCATCCCTCCGGCCGGCGGCTACACCGGGTCGTACGTGCGCTCCGCCTTCTGCGTGCCGCTGCGCGTGCGGTAGGAACGGGACCAGGAGGAGGTCGCGGTGGGGCTCGTCCGGTCGGACACGACGTAGTAGTCCATCTGCGCGCGCTCGGCGGTGATGTCCAGGACGCCGTAACCGTGCCGGTCGGTGTCCACGAAGTGCACATGCCGGTTGGCGGCCCGGATGACCGGGGAGGCCGCCGCGGTGAGCGTGCCCTCGGGGACCTTCACGATGTCGTCGAGGTTGTCGGAGGTCACCGAGGTGACCACGAACTCCGTGGCGGCCGAGGCCGACAGGGGGTAGGTCCCGGCGTCCACCGGCACGTCGTTGGCCCACGCCATGTGGATGTCGCCGGTCAGGAAGACCGTGTTGCGGATGGCGTTCGAGCGCAGGTGGGCGAGGAGTTCACGGCGGTCGTCGGTGTAGCCGTCCCACTGGTCGGTGTTGAGGCCGAGACCGTCCTCGGGCAGGCCGAGCAGCTTGGCCAGCGGCTTGAACAGGTCCGCCGAGAGCGAGCCGATCACGAACGGCGAGATCATCACCGAGTTGCCGACCAGCCGCCAGGTGGTGTCGGACGCCGCCAGCCCGGCCTTCAGCCAGTCCAGCTGGGCGCGGCCGGTGATCGTGCGGTCCGGGTCGTCCACCGCGCCCTTGCCGACGGCGACCTGCTGGGAGCGGAAGGACCGCAGATCCAGCAGGGACAGGTCGGCGAGCTTGCCGAAGCGCAGCCGGCGGTAGGTGGTGCCGGCGATCGCCGGGCGCACCGGCATCCACTCGAAGTAGGCCTGCTTGGCGGCCGCCTGACGGGCCGACCAGGCGCCCTCGGCGCCCTCGGTGTGGTTCTCCGCGCCGCCCGACCAGGTGTCGTTCGCGAACTCGTGGTCGTCCCATATCGCGATGACCGGCGCTTTGGCGTGCAGCGACCGCAGGTCCGGGTCGGTCTTGTACTTGCCGTGACGGGCGCGGTAGTCGGCGAGCGTGAGGATCTCGTGCGTGGGCGAGGTCTCCCGTACGACGACGCCGCGGGCGGTGTACTCGCCGGTGCCGTACTCGTAGATGTAGTCGCCGAGGTGCAGCCAGGCGTCCAGGTCGCCGCGGGCCGCGAGGTGGCGGTACGAGGAGAAGTAGCCGGCCTCCCAGTTGGCGCAGGAGACCACGCCGAAGCGCAGGCCGGCCACCGTCGCGTCCGCCGCCGGCGCGGTGCGGGTGCGCGCCACCGGGGAGTCGACGCCGCCGGCCGAGAAGCGGAACCAGTAGTCGGTGGCGGGCGCGAGGCCACGGACGTCGGCCTTGACGGTGTGGTCGCTCGCGGCGGTGGCGGTGACGGAGCCCTTGGCGACGATGTCCGTCAGGGCCTTGTCGCGCGCGACGACCCAGCTCACCTCGGTGTCAGGGCCGAGTCCCGAGCCCGGCGTCGCCTCGGCGGTGGGCGTCACCCGGGTCCACAGCAGCACGCCCTCCGGCAGCGGGTCCCCGGAGGCGAGGCCGTGCAGGAACGCGGGGGCCTCGGCGGCGCGGGCGGGCAGCGCGGCGACGAGCGGGCCGGCCAGCACGGCGGTGGCGGCAGCCGCCTTGACGACCGTACGGCGGCGCGGCGACGGTGAGTTGGGGCGCGGCGACGAGATGTCGGCGCTCTCGGACGTTCTGTGTCTACTGGTCACGGCCGATCAGATTACTGACCGGTACGACCGGGGGCGGGTGAACGGCAAAGAAGTTCGCCCGCTCTTCGACTGAGCGTCAGGCGCCGGGCTCCGAGGCGGGAGCGACGGGCGGCGCCCCGGTCTCCCGCCGTCCTGCCGCGACCCCCGCCCCCAGCACTCCCTGCGGAGACGTTCGCCGGGAGGACGGAACGGCCCGTCGACGAACCGGCGGGCCGTCCCGGAGCGCCGAAGTCAGCAGGTGTGGACGGACCCGGACGACGGCGACAGGTTCTCGGGGAAGATCCAGCCCTTGGTCCGGCCGCTGCCCACACGCCGTTTTCCATGACCTCCGGCCCGGAAAAGCGGAATGCCCCGGACCGGTCACAACGCGGTCCGGGGCATTTCCGCTACTCCGATACTCAGCCCTTGAGCAACGGGGCGAGCGCGCTGTGGAAGTCGGCGACGGTCATGGGGGCGCTGCCGTTGCTGCCGTTGACGAGCTTGCCGTCCATCACGAGGGACGGAGTTCCCTGGATGTTGTACTTCTTGCTGTCCGTGTCGAACTTGTCGCTCATGACGAGAGCCCACTTGTCATACGTGCCGTTCTTCACGGCGGTCTGGAACTTCGCATTGCCCTTCAGGGCCGAGACCGTGTCCGCCACCTTGATCAGGTAGGAATCGTCCTTGAACTTGTCGTCGGTCTCGTCCGGGTGGTACTTGGCCGAGTACAGCGCGGTCTTGTACTCGAGGAAAGCCTCGGAGCTGACGTTGAGCGCCGCTCCGAGAGCGCTCAGCGCGTTCTTGGAGCCCTCGCCGGTGAGCTTGTCGTCGAGGAAGGTGGCGCCCACGTACTGGATCTTGTACTTGCCGTCCGTGACGTCCTTGTCGACCGTCGGGCCGACGGTCTGCTCGAACTGGGCGCAGACGGGGCAGCGCGGGTCCTCGTACATCGCGAGGGTCTTCTTGGCGCTCGCCTTGCCGATGACGACCGTCGTGCCGTTCTCCCCGCTGGTGTTGGCCGGCTTGACGAGCTTCTGGCTCTTGACGTCCTCCCAGTAGCCCGGCTTGTTGGCCTGGACGACGGCGTAACCTATGCCGCCGGCCACGGCCAGCACGGCGACGGCCGAGAGGGCGACGATGACCTGCCGCTTGGTCTTGGCCCGCTTGGCCTCGCGCTCGCGCTCGATGCGCAGCCGCTCCCGGGCCGCCGTCTTCGCCTCAGAGCTGTTCCGCTTGCTCATGGTGTTCTCCAAAGGGACGCGCACCCGTGGGTACGCGGAAGTTTCGTGGGGACGTGCAGGGACTGGGACCGAGCCGTGCTCGGGTGCCGCGGGTCCGCTCAGACCGCGACGGCCGGGCACGGCGGACCACGCCGTCCCAGGGAGTGCACGAGGATCCGCTCGCGGACGGCGGCCGTACGGCGCGCGGGGCGCGGCAGGCGGCGGGCCGCCGGGGCCCGGCGCACGGTCACGGCGGCGACGGCCAGCAGCAGCGGCCGGAAGGTGTTCGCGGTCGCCGCCCGCAACAGCTGGGCCAGCGCCCGCTCGCCCCGGCGCAGCCAGGCGGCGGCGAGCAGGCCGACGCAGACGTGCGCGGCGAGCAGCAGCCAGGCGGTGGCCGGGTCGGCGTGGGCGAGCAGGCCGCCGAGCCGGTCGGTGTCGGCGCCGGTGACCTGGGCCAGCGGACTGCCGAACGGCGTCCCGTCGCCGCAGAGCACGTCCCAGCCGACCGAGGCCAGCGGCCCGGCGACCGGGCCGCCCGCCCGGCCGTAGCAGACGTGCTGTCCGGTGGTGAAGACGGTGTCGGCGGCCAGCTCCAGCGGGACCAGCAGGGCGGCGATCCGCCCGAAGCCGCGCTCGCGGCCGGCGAGGGCGTAGGCGAGGGCGAACACGGCGGCCGCGACGGCGGCCACCGTGTTGAGCGGCAGCGGGACCCGCGACAGCAGCACGTGCGACGCGCTGCTGAGCGTCACGACGACGGCCGTGAACAGCGCCGCGCGTACGGCTCTGAGGCGGATCCCGGATATGTCCATAGCGGAGGAGAGTGTGCCACGTGCTCCTGTAGGGGACCGCTAAAGGGTCCCTGTGAGCGGAGGGCTGTCAGAGACCGGGAATCCGGCCGTTGCGGAACAGGTCGACGAAGATCTGGTGGTCGGCACGCGCGCGTGCGCCGTAGGTGTGCGCGAAGTCGACCAGCAGCGGCGCGAAGCCGTCCTCGTCGGCCGCGATGGCCGCGTCGATGGCCCGTTCCGTGGAGAACGGCACCAGGGACTCGCCGGACTGGTCGTCCGCGGCCGCGTGCATGGTGGCCGTGGCCCGGCCCAGGTCGGCGACGACGCCCGCGATCTCCTCCGGATCGTCGATGTCGCCCCAGTTCAGGTCGACCGCGTACGGCGACACCTCGGCGACCAGCTGCCCCGCGCCGTCCAGCTCGGTCCAGCCCAGCCACGGGTCGGCGTGCGCCTGCAGGGCACGCTGGGAGATCACCGTGCGGTGGCCCTCGTGCTGGAAGTAGCCGCGGATCGCCGGGTCGGTGATGTGCCGGGAGACGGCCGGGGTCTGCGCCTGCTTGATGTAGATCACCACGTCGTTCTCCAGGGCGTCGCTGTTGCCCTCCAGGAGGATGTTGTACGACGGCAGGCCCGCCGACCCGATGCCGATGCCGCGGCGGCCGACGACGTCCTTGACGCGGTAGGAGTCCGGGCGGGTGAGCGAGGACTCCGGCAGCGTCTCCAGATAGCCGTCGAAGGCGGCCAGGACCTTGTAGCGGGTCGCCGCGTCCAGCTCGATGGAGCCGCCGTCCGGCGCGAAGCGGCGCTCGAAGTCGCGGATCTCCGTCATCGAGTCCAGCAGGCCGAAGCGGGTCAGCGAGCGGGCGTCGCGCAGCGCGTCCAGCAGGGGTCCCTGGGCGGTGTCCAGGGTGAAGGGCGGCACCTCGTCGCTCTTGGCGCCGGTCGCCAGCGCGTGGACGCGCTCGCGGTAGGCGCCCGCGTAGACCTCCACCAGCTCGGTGATCTGGTCGTCGGAGAGCGCCTTCGCGTACCCGATGAGGGCGAGGGAGGCGGACAGGCGCTTGAGGTCCCAGGTGAAGGGGCCGACGTAGGCCTCGTCGAAGTCGTTGACGTTGAAGATCAGCCGGCCCGTGGCGTCCATGTACGTGCCGAAGTTCTCCGCGTGCAGGTCGCCGTGGATCCACACGCGCGAGGTGCGGTCGTCGAGGAACGGGCCGCCCCGCCTCTCGGCCTCCAGGTCGTGGTAGAAGAGGCCCGCCGTGCCCCGGTAGAACGCGAACGCCGAGGCCGCCATCTTCCGGAACTTCACCCGGAACGCGGCCGGGTCGGCGGCCAGGAGCTCGCCGAAGGCGGTGTCGAAGACGGCGAGGATCTGCTCGCCGCGGTGCTCGTCGTCGAGCTGCGGAACCGACATCGCTGGGTGCCTCCTGGTGCATGACGTGTACGACAGCGTTTCTGTCGTCTCCAACGGGCGGAGCCGTGCGAAAGTGCCCGTGCCCCTCGCTGTGAAGGTACGCGGGTGAGCCCCCGGAGTGTCAGTGGCGAGGCATAGACTTCGACGCTGTCCCCCGGTGCGTGCGCGACCCGTGGGACGCCAGTCGACCCTTGTTCCCCCTGGAGGCCGCAGCCGTGTCAAAGCCGCCGTTCACGCACCTGCACGTCCACACCCAGTACTCGCTGCTGGACGGTGCCGCGCGGCTGAAGGACATGTTCGACGCGTGCAACGAGATGGGCATGACCCATATCGCGATGTCCGACCACGGCAACCTGCACGGGGCCTACGACTTCTTCCACACCGCGAAGAAGGCCGGAGTCACCCCGATCATCGGGATCGAGGCGTACGTCGCCCCCGAGTCGCGGCGCAACAAGCGCAAGATCCAGTGGGGCCAGCCGCACCAGAAGCGCGACGACGTCTCCGGTTCCGGCGGTTACACCCACAAGACGATCTGGGCGGCGAACGCGACGGGTCTGCACAACCTCTTCCGGCTGTCCTCCGACGCGTACGCCGAGGGCTGGCTGCAGAAGTGGCCCCGGATGGACAAGGAGACCATCTCCCAGTGGTCCGAGGGGCTCATCGCCTCCACCGGCTGCCCTTCCGGCGAGCTCCAGACCCGGCTGCGCCTCGGCCAGTTCGACGAGGCCCTGAAGTCGGCCGCCGAGTACCAGGACATCTTCGGCAAGGACCGTTACTTCCTGGAGCTGATGGACCACGGCATCGACATCGAGCACCGGGTCCGCGACGGCCTGCTGGAGATCGGCAGGAAGCTCGGCATCCCGCCGCTGGTGACGAACGACTCGCACTACACGTACGCGCACGAGGCGACCGCGCACGACGCGCTGCTGTGCATCCAGACCGGCAAGAACCTCTCCGACCCGGACCGCTTCCGCTTCGACGGCACCGGCTACTACCTGAAGTCCACGGAGGAGATGTACGCCATCGACTCCTCGGACGCCTGGCAGGAGGGGTGCGCCAACACCCTCCTGGTGGCCGAGCAGATCGACACCACCGGCATGTTCGAGGCCAAGAACCTCATGCCGAAGTTCGACATCCCCGAGGGCTACACCGAGGTCAGCTGGTTCAAGGAGGAGGTCCGCCGGGGCATGGAGCGCCGCTTCCCGGGCGGCATCCCGGAGGACCGGCAGAAGCAGGCCGAGTACGAGATGGACGTCATCATCCAGATGGGGTTCCCGGGCTACTTCCTCGTCGTCGCCGACTTCATCATGTGGGCCAAGAACAACGGCATCGCGGTCGGCCCCGGCCGAGGCTCCGCGGCCGGCTCGATCGTCGCCTACGCGATGGGCATCACCGACCTCGACCCCATCCCGCACGGTCTGATCTTCGAGCGGTTCCTCAACCCCGAGCGCGTCTCCATGCCCGACGTCGACATCGACTTCGACGAGCGCAGGCGCGTCGAGGTGATCCGCTACGTGACCGAGAAGTACGGCGCCGACAAGGTCGCCATGATCGGCACCTACGGCAAGATCAAGGCGAAGAACGCCATCAAGGACTCCGCGCGCGTGCTGGGCTACCCGTACGCGATGGGCGACCGCCTCACCAAGGCCATGCCCGCCGACGTCCTGGGCAAGGGCATCGACCTCAACGGCATCACCGACCCCTCGCACCCGCGCTACAGCGAGGCCGGCGAGATCCGCGCGATGTACGAGAACGAGCCGGACGTCAAGAAGGTCATCGACACCGCCAAGGGCGTCGAGGGCCTGGTCCGGCAGATGGGCGTGCACGCCGCCGGCGTGATCATGTCCAGCGAGCCCATCGTCGATCACGCCCCCATCTGGGTGCGGCACACCGACGGCGTGACCATCACGCAGTGGGATTACCCGCAGTGCGAGTCGCTCGGCCTGCTGAAGATGGACTTCCTCGGCCTGCGCAACCTGACGATCATGGACGACGCCGTCAAGATGGTGAAGTCCAACAAGGGCATCGACCTCGACCTGCTGGCCCTGCCGCTCGACGATCCCAAGACCTTCGAACTGCTCCAGCGCGGTGAGACCCTCGGCGTCTTCCAGTTCGACGGCGGGCCCATGCGCTCGCTGCTGCGGCTGATGAAGCCGGACAACTTCGAGGACATCTCCGCAGTCTCGGCGCTCTACCGTCCCGGCCCGATGGGCATGGACTCGCACACCAACTACGCCCTGCGCAAGAACAAGCTCCAGGAGATCACCCCGATCCACCCGGAGCTGGAGGAGCCCCTCGAAGAGGTCCTGGCCGTCACCTACGGCCTGATCGTCTACCAGGAGCAGGTGCAGAAGGCCGCCCAGATCATCGCCGGGTACTCGCTCGGCGAGGCCGACATCCTGCGTCGCGTGATGGGCAAGAAGAAGCCCGACGAACTCGCGAAGAACTTCACCATCTTCCAGGCCGGCGCGAAGAAGAACGGCTACAGCGACGAGGCGATCAAGGCGCTGTGGGACGTGCTGGTGCCGTTCGCCGGCTACGCCTTCAACAAGGCGCACTCCGCAGCGTACGGACTGGTGTCGTACTGGACGGCGTACCTGAAGGCGAACTACCCGGCCGAGTACATGGCCGGGCTGCTCACCTCGGTGAAGGACGACAAGGACAAGTCGGCCGTCTACCTCAACGAGTGCCGGCGCATGGGCATCAAGGTGCTGCCGCCGAACGTCAACGAGTCGGTGCACAACTTCGCCGCGCAGGGCGACGACGTGATCCTCTTCGGCCTCGAGGCCGTGCGCAACGTCGGCACCAACGTGGTGGAGTCGATCATCAGGAGCCGCAAGGCCAAGGGGAAGTACCTCTCGTTCCCGGACTACCTCGACAAGGTCGAGGCGGTCGCCTGCAACAAGCGCACCACGGAGTCGCTGATCAAGGCCGGCGCGTTCGACACCATGGGGCACACCCGCAAGGGTCTGACCGCACAGTTCGAGCCGATGATCGACAACGTGGTCGCGGTCAAGCGCAAGGAGGCCGAGGGGCAGTTCGACCTCTTCGGCGGGATGGGCGACGAGGACACCAGCGAGCCCGGCTTCGGCCTCGACGTCGAGTTCACCACCGACGAGTGGGAGAAGACGTATCTGCTCGCCCAGGAGCGGGAGATGCTCGGTCTGTACGTCTCCGACCACCCGCTCTTCGGCCTGGAGCACGTGCTGTCCGACAAGGCCGACGCGGGCATCGCCCAGCTCACCGGCGGTGAGCACGCGGACGGCGCGGTGGTGACCATCGGCGGCATCATCTCGGGCCTGCAGCGCAAGATGACCAAGCAGGGCAACGCCTGGGCGATCGCCACCGTCGAGGACCTCGCCGGTTCCATCGAGTGCATGTTCTTCCCCGCGACGTACCAGCTCGTGTCGACGCAACTGGTCGAGGACGCCGTCGTCTTCGTCAAGGGCCGGCTCGACAAGCGCGAGGACGTGCCGCGGCTCGTCGCGATGGAGTTGCAGGTCCCCGACCTGTCGAACGCGGGCACCAACGCGCCGGTGATCCTCACCATCCCGGCCACCCGGGTCACCCCGCCGATGATCAACCGTCTCGGCGAGATCCTCACCCACCACCGGGGCGACAGCGAGGTCCGGATCAGGCTCCAGGGGCCGACGAAGACGACCGTCCTGCGCCTGGACCGGCACCGGGTCAAGCCCGACCCGGCGCTGTTCGGCGATCTGAAGGTGCTGCTCGGCCCGTCCTGCCTGGCCGGCTGATCGCGAGATGAACCGAGGGGCGCATCCGGTATGGGATGCGCCCCTCGCTGTGCCCGGGTCGCAACAGCCCGTCGTGCCGAGGTCAGTTGTGGCCGAAGCGCTTCTGCCGGCCCTTGTGGGCCATGTCGGCAGGTGTCACCTGGGCGATGTGCTGTTCGGCCTGCGACTCCATCGTGGACGGGCGTGCCGCCTGCTGACCACGCTCGGACTGCGGCTGCTTACGTTCCTGCTTCTTGTTCTTGGTCATGGTGCTCTGCCTCCTGGGTTGGATCTCGGTGCCAGGGCCGCGACCAGATTCACATAGGCTGACTTACGACGCATTTCGGATAATTACCGTCTGTAACAGGGTTTGTCGGAGCGCAGGTACGCGAAACGCCACGCCGAAGATCGAGTTCGGGCCGTTAACCTCCGCACGGTCGGGCAGACTCGAAGGAAGCCCGAAGCAAACCTCCCGGAAAGAGGGTGAGTCGTGTGGACCGCTGCATCGTCCTGGTGGACGCCGGGTATCTGCTGGGGGCCGCCGCGAGTCTCCTCGCCGGGGAACCCTCGCGCTCCCGCATCACCGTCGACCACGCCGCCCTCGTCCAGGGCCTGCGCGAACAGGCCGAGTCCGAGACCGAGCGCCCGCTGCTGCGCATCTACTGGTTCGACGGCGCGCCCGACCGCGTCCCCCAGCCGGAGCACCGCAGGCTGCGGGTGATGCCCCGGGTGACCGTCCGGCTGGGCGCCCTCACCCGCAGCGACGGGCGGTGGGCCCAGAAGGGCGTCGACGCCGCCATGCACGCGGAGCTGACCGAACTGGCCCGCAACCGCGCCTGCTCCGACGTCGTCCTCGTCACCGGCGACGGCGATCTGCTGCCCGGGATGATGGCCGCCAAGGAGCACGGCGTCGCCGTCCACCTGTGGGCCGTGCAGGCCGCCGACGGCGACTACAACCAGTCCGAGGACCTGGTCGCCGAGGCCGACGAGCGGCGCGTCCTGGACCGCATCTGGATCACCAAGGCCGTCCGCGCCAAGGACCTCGGCGGGATCTGCGCGCCGCCGCCCGCGCCCCGGCCCGAGATCGCCGCCATCCTCTCCGCCCCGCTGCCCGACTCCGGCCTCGCGCCGGCCGCCGAGCGCACCCCCGACGAGCCCGAACACCCCTCCGGGGGCGCCGGCTCGGAGAACGGCACGCAGGAGCGCGTCCCCGCCCCCAAGGGCGTGCCGACCCCCAAGGACCTGGCCGCCCTGCGCGCCCCCGGCGCCCCGGCCGTCCAGCAGCCCGCCACCGCGACCCTGCGCTGGTCCTCCGACAAGGGCTGGGTCGACCGCCCCGGGACCGCCCCCGAGCCCTCCGAGGTCGCCTCGATGCCGACCCTCGCGCAGGTCACCACGGCGGAGCAGCGGTGGGCCGACCGCGAGGAGGACATCACCACCGTCGGCGGCGACCCCTACGAGGTGGGCCAGGTCTTCGCCCGCCGCTGGATGGGGCGGCTCGGCGACCAGGGCCATCTGCAGAAGCTGTCCGGCATGTACCCGCGGATCCCGCACCGCATCGACGGCGAGCTGCTGCGGTACGCGGCCCGCTTCGGTCTGCTGGCCCACAAGGACGACCAGATCGACGAACACGACCGGTACGCCATCCGGGCGGGTTTCTGGCGCGAGGTCGACGTGCGCACCGCCGCCGAACCCGCTCCGGCGGGGGACTGAACCGGGCGTCCCGGACGCCCCCGACGGCGGGCGGAGGTCCCCGACCCCGTAGTCTCGTTCCTTGTGAGTACGCGCGCGGCATCGGCAGTCCGGCACCGGGACGAGGTCGTGTGCGCCGTGCGCGGGCTGACGAAGTCCTATCCGGCGGTCCGTGGCCGGCGCGGCGCTCCCGCGACACCCGAGGTGCGGGCCACCGACGACGTGCGGCTGGACATCCGGCGCGGTGAGATCTTCGGGCTGCTCGGTCCGAACGGCGCCGGCAAGACCACCCTCGTACGCCAGATGACCGGGCTGATGCGGCCCGACGCGGGCAGCGTGGAGATCCTCGGCCACGACATCGTGCGCCACCCCGACCGGGCCGCGCGCATCCTCGCCTATCTCGGGCAGGAGTCCACCGCCCTCGACGAACTCACCGTCTCGCTGGCCGCCGAGACCACCGGGCGGCTGCGCGGCCTCCACGTGCACGAGGCCCGCCGGGAGCGCGACGCCGTCCTCGACGAACTGGGCCTCACACCGCTCGCCGGGCGGCCGCTGCGCAAGCTGTCCGGCGGGCAGCGCCGGCTCGCCTGCTTCGCCGCCGCGCTGGTGGGCGAACGGCCCCTGCTGGTGCTGGACGAGCCCACCACCGGGATGGACCCCGTGGCGCGCCGGGCCGTGTGGGCCGCCGTGGACCGGCGCAGGGCCGAGCGCGGGACGACCGTGCTGCTCGTCACCCACAACGTCATCGAGGCCGAGACGGTCCTGGACCGGGTCGCCGTCCTCGACCAGGGGCGCGTCATCGCCTGTGACACCCCTGCCGGGCTCAAGGAACAGGTCGCCGGCGAGGTGCGGGTGGAGCTGGTGTGGCGTGAGCGGGCGCCGCTGGACGTGCCCGAGGTCGCCGCGCTGCGCGAACGGGCGGTGGAGTCCGGGCGCCGCTGGACGCTGCGCCTGGCCCCCGACGAGGCCCGGGCCGTCGTCGCCACCGTCACCGGCGGGGCCGCCTTCGCCGCGCTGGACGACTTCACCCTGGCCACCCCGAGCCTGGAGGACGTCTACCTGGCGCTGGGCGGAGCCGCCCGGCAGGGGCTGGTGCGGGCGTGAGCGCGTGGACGACGGCGGGCGCCGGGCTGAGCGGGCGAGCCCCCGGGCCCGTATGGGACGGTAGGAGAACCGTAGGGAAATGGAGCAGCGCCACGTGAGTGTCGTACCCGCCGAGGTTCTGCCGGGCGGCGCCCGGGCCGTCACGGAGACCGCCCGCACCGGCGCCGCCGAGCTCGCGCCGCGCGCCCGGCTGTGGCCGTCGCTCGTGGCCGTGTACCGGGCGCAGCTGTCCCGGGCCCGGGTGGCGCGCATCCCGCTGCTGTTCGTGGCGACCTTCCAGTCCGTCGGCATCCTGATCATGATGCGGGGCGTGGTCGACGGAGGACGTGAGGCGGAGTCCGTGGTGGCGGGGTCCGCGGTGCTGGTCGTCGCGTTCGTCGCGCTCAACCTGCTCGCGCAGTACTTCGGTCAGCTGCGGGCGAGCGGGGGCCTGGACCACTATGCGACGCTGCCCGTGCCGCCCGCGGCCGTGGTGCTGGGGGCGGCGGGCGCGTACGCCTCCTTCACGGTGCCCGGCACGCTGGTGACCGCCGTGTTCGGGTGCGTGCTGTTCGGGCTGCCGCTGACGCACCTGTGGGTGCTCGTGGCCGTCATCCCGCTGGCCGGCGCCGCCCTGTCCGGGCTCGGCGCGGCCTTCGGACTGCTCGCGCCGCGGCCGGAGCTGGCCACGGTGCTCGGTCAGCTCGGCATGTCGGCCGCGCTGCTGCTGGGCGTGCTGCCGCCGGACCGGATGCCGGAGGCGGTGCGCTTCGCCCGTGACCTGCTGCCGTCGACGTACGGGGTCGAGGCGTTCGCCCGGACCTTCGGGGCGGACCCCGACTGGGCGTACGTGTTCGGCGACCTCGCCGTGTGCGCGGGCGTGGGCGTCGCCTCGCTCGCCGTCGCCACCTGGGCGTACCGCCGGGCCGCCGTCCGGTGACGCGCCGCTCGGGCGGGCCTGGCACGATGTCAGGGTGACCGCACCGCTGACTCCGCCTCCGCCGCCGCACGAACCGTCTTCGCACGACGCCTGGCCGTCGCCCGCGGGGCACACGGGAGCGGCCGCCGCGCCCCACGACGTCGCGTACGGACAGGACGGGCCCGGGATGAAGACCGAACTGCGCGAGGCCGCCGTGATCGCGGTCGCGGTCACCGTCGCCGGAGCGCTGCTCGGGCTGCTGTGGGTGTGGCTGGCCCCGAACGTGCCCCTCGTCGGCGACCTCGCGGACGGCCAGTGGGTCGTCTACTTCAAGGACACCGAGGGGGAGCAGGCGATCGGGGTGGACGGAACGTTCACCCTGCTGGCCCTGGCGTGCGGCGCGGTGAGCGCGCTCGCGGTGTTCGTCTGGCGGCGGCGCGGGGGAGTGCCGCTGGCCGTCGCGCTCGCGGTCGGCGGGTTCCTCGGGTCGCTGCTGGCCTGGCGGCTGGGCGTGTGGCTCGGACCCGCGTCGGATGTGATCGCGCATGCGCGGTCGGCGGGCAAGGGGGTGACGTTCTCCGCGCCGCTGAAGCTCGGCGCGAAGGGGGCGCTGCTCGCGTGGCCGCTCGCCGCGTCGCTGGTGCATCTGGGGCTCACGGCCCTGTTCGGTCCCCGCGACCCCGACCCGTACGAGCCCTACGGCACACCGCCCAAGGACGGATACGGCGCGCCCCTGGCCTAGGGCCTGTCTGATAATTGATCTTGTGGTGGGTCGTGGTGAGTTGACGGATGTGGCGTGGGAGCGGATAGC
>NZ_JBHVYK010000109.1:15468-24903 GCF_042880855.1 Streptomyces sp. NPDC058291 | reverse complement strand
GGCGCTGTTCCGCGGCGCCGCGCCCCTTGCCCGGGCCGCCCCCGAGCCCGCGCCCGCGGGGGCCGAGGGCGTGTCCGCAGACCCCGTGCGGGCGTCGGCGGCGGCCTCCGCCCCCGCCGGCACGGTCCCCGCCCCGGAGCCGGCCCCCGCCGGCACTCCGGACCCGGCCCCCGGCTCCGCCCCCGAGGCCGCGCGTCCCTTCCGGATCGTCGCCGTCACCTCCTGCCCGACCGGCATCGCGCACACCTACATGGCGGCCGAGTCCCTGGAGAAGGCGGGCCGCGAGGCGGGCGTCGAGCTGGTCGTCGAGACGCAGGGCTCGGCCGGTTTCACCCGGCTCGACCCGGCCGTCGTCGCCGCGGCGGACGGTGTGATCTTCGCCCACGACGTCCCCGTCCGCGACAAGGACCGCTTCGCCGGCAAGCCCACCGTGGACGTCGGCGTGAAGGCGGGCGTCAACCGGCCCGCCGAGCTGATCAGCGAGGTGCGCGGGAAGGCGGCGCGCGGCGAGGTCACCGCCGGCGCCAAGGGCGGGACACCGGTCGAGCGGGCCGGCGAGTCCGGCGACGGCTACGGCACCAAGCTGCGCAAGTGGCTGATGACCGGCGTCAGTTACATGGTCCCGTTCGTCGCCGCGGGCGGCCTGCTGATCGCCCTCGGCTTCGCGATCGGCGGCTGGCGGATCGCCGACGCGCCCTCGGTCATGGAGCACTTCTCCTGGACCCAGGTCGACAGCTGGGGCGCGCTGATGTTCCAGATCGGCAAGGTCGCCTTCGGCTTCCTCATCCCGGTCCTGGCCGGCTACATCGCCTACGGCATGGCGGACCGGCCCGGCCTCGTCCCCGGGTTCGTCGGCGGCATGATCGCCTCCAACATCGCCGCCGGTTTCCTCGGCGGTCTGGTCGCCGGTCTCCTGGCGGGCGGCATCGTCCTCGCGATCCAGCGGGTCAGGATCCCGCCGGTGCTGCGCGGCATCATGCCGGTCGTGGTGATCCCGCTGATCTCCTCGCTGCTCGTCGGCTTCCTGATGTTCGTCGTGATCGGCAAGCCCATCGCCGAGGCCCAGAAGGGCATGACGGACTGGCTGTCCGGCCTCTCCGGCGCCAACGCCGTCCTGCTCGGCGTGCTGCTCGGCCTGATGATGTGCTTCGACCTCGGCGGCCCCGTCAACAAGGTCGCGTACGCGTTCGCCACGGCGGGCATCGCCGTCCAGGACCCGAGCGACTCCGCGATGAAGGTCATGGCCGCGGTGATGGCCGCGGGCATGGTCCCGCCGCTGGGCATGGCACTCGCGACCACCGTCCGCAAGAAGCTCTTCACCCCGACCGAGCGCGAGAACGGCAAGGCCGCCTGGGTGCTGGGCGCGTCCTTCATCTCCGAGGGCGCGATCCCGTTCGCCGCGGCCGACCCGCTGCGCGTCATCCCCGCCTCGATGGCGGGCGGCGCGGTCACCGGCGCGCTGTCGATGACCTTCGGCGCCACGCTCCGTGCCCCGCACGGCGGCATCTTCGTGGTGCCGCTGATCGGCAGCCCGTTCCTGTACCTGGTCGCCATCGCGGCGGGCGTGTGCGTGACGACGGCCGTGGTCATCGTCCTCAAGGGCATGCGCAAGCCGGTCCCCGGCGCCGCCGAGCCCGGGACGGCGGAAGGCGCCGTCGAGACCGCCACCACGGCGGAGACCAAGCAGCCGATCGCCGCCTAGGTCTGTTGCGAAAGTGCTGGTCACAGCTAGCCGCCGGACCGCCGCCCAGCCGCCCGAGCGTCTCGCCGCTCGGGCGGCCGACTCTACGGCGGCCGCTTATGAGGCGATCTGCGTGACCTGCGAGATACATCACGGTCCGGGGCCAAAGTCCCGGACCGTGGGGTGTACTGGGCGGTATGCCCGTGCATCTCACGCCCGCCCAGCTGACGGCTCTGACCGTTCTCGCCGTGGCGTCCGTCGCCTGGCTGCTCGTCCTGACCCGGGTCCTGCGCCGTATGCGCGCCCGCGCCGAGGCCCACGCGGCGCTCCACGCCTTTCCCGTGCTCCCCGTGCTCCCCGTCCTGCCCGCGGTCCCGGCGCTTCCCGCGCTCCCGCGCCAGCAGCGGACCGGCCCCCGCCGGGAGACCGTCGAGCTGACCACGGCCGAGGAGGACGCCTTCGCGGGCCTGGTGCGCAGGCTCGACGGCGACCGCTGATCCGGGCCGGCGCGGCTCAGGAGACCTGTGCCGCCCGGCGTTCCATCGCGTCGCGGGCCGCGGCCTCGGACGGGTACACCTCGCACATGTGCCGCCCGTCGGGCGTCGCCGTGTGCTCGACCTCCCACAGGGAGATCTCCCGGCCGTCGCGCAGCAGGAACGCGTGCTCGTAGAGCGAGTAGCCCAGGCCGATCCGGCCGGCGCGGCAGGGGCGTCCGAAGGCCTGCCTGATCTGGTGCGCGAACGCCGACCGCAGCAGCGCCGTCGTGTCCGCGTCCGGCCGGTCGGGGTTCTCCGCGCGGCGCAGCAGACGGCGGGCGTGGTCCGCCGAGTCGTCCGGCACGTAGACGTGCCGGGGGGCCGGGACCGGCGCGAGCTGCACCAATACCGGCAGTTCGAAGTCCGGCGCCTCGGAGGGCAGCGGCAGCCGGGCCGTGGCGGCCCGCAGCTCCTCCTCGTCCACGTACACCTCGTGCTGGGGCTCGCTGCCCGGGGCGGTGTTGTGCACCAGCTCCCACAGCGTGAGCGCGCAGCCGTCGGCCAGCAGCCAGGTGTGCCGGTAGGTCTCGCGGTGCAGGCCCGCACTGTGGTGGGCGGAGTGCAGGGAGCTGTCGTGGGCCAGCGCGCAGTCGAGCCGCCGCAGGGCCTCGTCGGGCAGCTCGAACGAGTTCAGGGCGCGACCGAGCAGTCGCGCGAGATGCTCCTCCGGAGACTCGGGCGACTCGGCTGGTTCGTACGCTGTCGTCTCGTACGGAACGCTCAAGGCTTCTCCCGGCGTTGCTGCATGTCACCTTGTGGGTGCATACCGTAGCCCCTCGGTCGGACATCGTGTCCGGGAACCGAGAAAACGTACGTCGGGGAAAACGCCCGGGCCGCGCGGATGGTTCCCGCACGGCCCGACGCGTTCTCAGAAACCGCCGGTCAGACGGCACTTCCGGTGCTCGCGGTGCTTCCGGCGCGCCCGTCGCGGAGCGCGCTCCCCGCGCGGCCGTCGTCGCCCTTGTCGATCATGGAGATGGCGCTCAAGCAGCTCATGGCCCCTGTGCTGCGCATGGCGTCGGTGCTGCGCATGGCCCCCGTGCTGCGCATGGCGCCGGTGCTGCGCATGGCGCCGGTGGTGCTCAGGGCGACGCTCACGCGGCGCTCCCGGCGGTCCACTCCGCCCACGACATGTTCCAGCCGTTGAGGCCGTTGTCGGGGGCCACCGTCTTGTCGGGGGAGTTCTTGACGACCACCACGTCGCCGACCAGCGAATTGTCGTAGAACCACTTGGCGGGCGTGTCGCCCTGCGCGCCCTGTACGTCGGCGAGTCCGACGCAGCCGTGGCTGGTGCCGGTGCGACCGAAGGGCGGATTGCCCTTTTTGTACCAGTAGTTGCCGTGGATGAAGGTGCCGGATGTGGTCAGCCGCATCGCGTGCGGCACGTCCGGGATGTCGTACTCGGCGCCCAGGTTGACCGTCCGGCTGTTCATACGCGTCTGCGTGAACTTCTCGGAGATCACCATTTGGCCGTTGTAGGTGGTGTGCTCGGGGTCGCCCGTGGAGATCGGGGTGGACTTCAGGGTCTGCCCGTCCCGCACCACCGTCATGGTCTGGGTGTTCGCGTCGACCGTGGAGACCTGCGAGCGCCCGATGGTGAAGCTGACCGTCTTCTTCTGCACCCCGTAGACGCCGTTCGCGCCCTGAACACCGTCCAGGTCGATCTTCATCGTGACCTTGGAGCCGGCCTTCCAGTACTCCTGGGGCCGGAAGTCGAGCCGCTGCGTGCCGAACCAATGGCCGGCCACCTGCTGACCGCTGCTGGAGGTGACGGTGATGTGCGACTGCACGGTCTTCTTGTCGGCGATGGCCTTGTCGAAGGTGAACGACACCGGCATGCCGACGCCGACCGTCGTGCCGTCGTCCGGGCTGTACGTGCCGATGAAGCTGTTCGCCGAGGCGACCGTGGTGAAAATCGAGTTGGCGGCCGCGGTCTTGCCGTTCGCGTCCTTCGCGGTCGCCGATATCTGGTACTTCGTGCCGCGCTCCAGCTGCTCCTTCGGCTTCCAGCTGCTGCCGTCCGCCGACAGGTCGCCCTCGACGGCCTGGCTCGACCCGGCCACCGTCATCTTCACCTCGGCGAGCCGGCCGTCACTGACCTTCACACCGGTCTGGTTGATCGACGCGCCCGTCGAGCCGTCCTTGGCCGAGATGACTATCTTGGCGGTGGACGTCCTGACGCCGCTTCCGCCGCCCTTGCCGCCCTTCGCGTCGCCGCCCTCGGCGTTGGCGCTGCCCCCGCAGGCGGTCAGGGTCAGAGCGCCGACCACCAGGGCCGCACAGGCTCCTACCGCGCGCCGCACTGTCTTGTCCGCCGTCGTCACGGGCTGCTCCGGTTTCGTGTGAGGTGAGTGATCCGCTTCCTTACGTGGAACAGGAGGGCTCCGGCGACGGCCGGAGTTCCTCTCCGCGCGCCGTTGGCACGACCACGTGACAGAACCGGGACAATCACCAACGGGCCAGCCTCAGCGCCGTCCTGGCCGCGGCCGCCCATGGCCACTGCTGGCCAGCCTCAGCGCCGTCCTGGCCGCGGCCGCCTATGGCCACTGCCGTCCAGCCTCAGCGCCGTCCTGGCCACGGCCGCCTATGGCCACTGCCGTCCAGCCTCAGCGCCGTCCTGGCCACCGCCGCCAACGGACAGTGCGGTCCGAGGCCACCGCCGTCCGACCCTTGCGTCACCGGCCGCCGTACAGCTCCTCGTACGACGGCCAGGCGCCGCCCGGGCCGTCCACGGACTCGGCCGCGCGTACGGCTCGGACAATCGCGCGGGTCACCATGTCCGCGCCCGCCGCGAGAACCTCGTTCAGGGCGAGCGGGTCGCCGGAGGCGAGTGGCCGAGCGCCCGTCGCCAGCGAGAAGACGGTGTCCCCGTCGTTGAGCAGATGCACCGGACGCACCGCGCGCGCGATCCCGTCGTGCGCCGTGCCCGCCAGTTTCTGGGCCTGCGCCTTGGACAGGTCGGCGTCGGTGGCGACCACCGCGAGGGTGGTGTTCAGCGGCGGAGGCGCGTTCCTGGCCGCGCTCTCGGCGAGCCTTCGGCGCGCGGCCTCGTGCACCCGGGCCTCCGGGTACGCCACGCGCCCTTGGGACGACTCCCCGTACAACGCTCCCGTCTCCGGATCCAGCACCGACCCCACGGCATTCGCCACCACCAGCGCGGCCACCGTGATCCCGGTGCCCAGGACGACGGCGGCGGTGCCCACGCCGCCCTTCAGCGACCCGACCACCGCGCCCGTCCCCGCGCCGACACACCCCTGTGCCACCGGCGCCCCGGGCTCGCTCGCCGCGGCCGCCGTCACGGCCGCCAGGCCGGTGGCCGCGTCCGGACGGGCCCGGAAGTCGCCGCCGCGGCCCAGGTCGAAGACACAGGCGGCCGGCACCACCGGCACGACGTGCGCCGGGTCCGGGCCGACGCGGATTCCGCGCCCTTGCCCCTCCAGCCAGGCCATCACCCCGGACGCGGCGTCGAGTCCGTACGCGCTCCCGCCCGTCAGCACGACCGCCTCGACCTTCTGTACCAGGTTGCGCGGATCGAGGGCGTCGGTCTCCTTCGTGCCGGGACCGCCGCCGCGCACGTCCACCGCGGCCACGGCGCCCCCCTCGGGCGCGAGGACGACCGTCGCGCCGGTGAGCCACCCGTCACCGGTCCGCGTCGCGTGGCCGACCCGCATGCCGACGACGTCCGTCAGAGCGTCAACTGTCATGGCAGTCAGTCTCACCCGGCCCGCACCGCACAGGCGGGCGGAGTCCGACCGTGTCACACCGACGAGCGCGAGCCCTGCTCCGAACTGTCCCCGGAATCCGGTGCGTTCCGTGCCTTCTGCGCGTTCCGTGCTTTCCGCGCGTTCTGTGGGTTCTGTGGGTTCTGGGCGTTCGTTCGGTCTCGCGGGCCTGGGGAGCCGTCCTGCGAGTCGTTGCGCGAACCGCCCTGGAAGCCGTTCTGAGAGCCGTCCTGTGAGTCGTTCTGAGAGCCGTCCTGTGAGACGGCCCGTGAGTCCCGCGCGATCATGCGCGCCGTCAGGGTCGACCCGGTGGCCACCGCCAGCGCCGTGACCAGGCCGGCCGCCAGGACCGCCCACTCGCCCAGGAACGTGCAGCAGATGACCGACAGCGCGGTGACCGGCAGCACCGACTGCTGCGCCAGACCCACCTTGAAGTGGCGTGAGTGCAGCACCCAGACGGCCAGCAGGTACAACGCCGTCGGCAGGGTGACGGCCGCCGACGCGGCGAGCGTCGAGAGGTGGGCCTGCCCGACGGCCTGCTCGACGGCCACCTCCAGGCCCGCGCCGATCGCCGCTGCCGAGGCGAAGACGACGTAGTGCCCGTAGCCCCACAGGAACGCCTGCCTGTTGGAGCGCAGATGCCCGTGGATGGGCACCACGAAGTAGATCCACCACGCGGCGAAGACGATCAGCAGGCCGCCCACCGCGATCGGCAGCAGCTCGCCCAGGGCGTCGTTCTCGTCGATGCCGGACTTCACGGCGACCGTGGCCGCCGCGATCGTCTCGCCGAGCACGATGATCGTGAACAGCCCGTAGCGCTCCGCGATGTGGTGCGGGTGCCAGGACGTCGGGTGGCCACGCTCCGCGTACAGCGGCACGCACATCTCCAGCGGGGCCATCACCAGGAACAGCCAGGCCCTGCCGCCCTCGGGCAGAGTCACCAGCCCGATCCAGCCCACCTGGCAGAGCAGCACGCCACCGGCGTAGCGCAGTGCCGTCGTCCGCTCCGTGCCCCCCGTCGACAGTGCCACGCGCAGCCATTGCGAGGACATGGCGACCCGCATGATGACGTAGCCCAGCCAGACGGCCAGGAACTCGTGGTCCTCGAAGGCCCGGGACACCCCGGCGGCGAGCACCAGCACCCCGGCGATCTGGATCAGCGTGACGACCCGGTAGAGGGCGTCGTCGTTGTCGTACGCCGAGGCGAACCAGGTGAAGTTCATCCAGGCCCACCAGATGGAGAAGAAGACCATCGCGTAATTGGGGATGCCCTCGCCCGCGTGGGACTCCGCCACCGCGTGCACGAGCTGGACGCCCGCCTGGGCGATGGCCACGACGAAGCACAGGTCGAAGAAGAGCTCGAGCGGGGAGGCGACCCGGTGCGCCTCGCCCCGACCGCGCGCGGTCAGTTTGCGCAGGGGGTGTCTCCGAGCGGGGGCGGGCGAGGGCGAGGGGCCGCCGGGGGGAGGGGCCGGCGGGGGCGTACTGGACGTCATGGGTCCCAGCACAACAGATAACCACCGGAAAATCTTGTGCGGGATCCGCAGGCCCGCGAGCCGCCGGCAGTTCCCCGGGGGCCGGCCCGCCGGGTTCGTGGGGGCGCCGGTGCGGTTCACCGAGTCGGCCGCGGTGTTCGCGGTGGGTGGCGCGGTCCTCGTGCGGGCCCCGGACCGGGGTACTGCCGGGGCCGTACCCTGGACGCATGAGCACCCCAGCCGCCCCCGAGCCGCGCGACCCGAAGGCGGCGCTGATCTTCGACGACCCGCTGGACCGCCAGTCGTCGGACGACACCGACCGCGGGTGGGGCGAGCAGCCGGCGGCCGGCGGGGACAGCGCCGCCGACCTGAAGCGCTTCCTCGACGAGAAGCCGCCCCACCACATCTGAGCCCTAAGGACCCGGACGACCCCGGGGATGTCGAGGACCCCGCGGGCCGGGCGGGGGTGCGTCCCTACCGTCGGCCGTCGCCCGAGCCCCGCTGGGCGATCAGCTCGTCGCGGATCTCCTTGAGCACCTCCAGCTCGGTCACCTCCATGACCTCGTGCGTGCCCTCCTTGGCCTTCCTGCGCGCCTCGACCGCCGCCAGGTACTTCGACATGGGCAGCACCATCAGGAAGTACACGACGGCCGCCGTGATCAGGAAGGTGAGGGTCGCGCCGAGGACGGAGCCCCACAGGATCCGGACACCCGTAGCGTTGTCGCCCGTACCGCTGCACGAGCCCTTGATGCAGGAGCTGTAGCTGTCCAGGTTCTGGGTGCCGATCGTTCCGATGATCGGGTTGATGATCCCCTTCACCACCGAGTTGACGATGTTCGTGAAGGCCGCGCCGATCACCACCGCGACTGCCAGATCGACGACGTTCCCACGCATCAGGAAGGCCTTGAAGCCTTGCAGGACGCTTGCCTTCTTCTCGCTCACCTCGGGGACACTCCTCGCATGTACAGGTTGTGGAACAAACAGCTCCGCAACCTACGTCACGGCTGGGTGGGCGTGTCCAGCGCGGTAGCTCCGACGAGCGGCTCGACCTCACCACAAGGTCACCGCCAGTCGGGCCGTCGCGCCGGCGCCCGCCAAACGCGCCGCGGTCGACCGGGGCACCGACAGGGCGACCAGGGCGCCGCCCTCGCCGGCTGCTCCTCCGAAGGCCGGGAGGGAGGCGGAGGCCGAGGCGTCCACGGGCTCGGGCACCTTCGTCACGAGCGCCCCGCGCGCTACCACCCGGACCTGGCCGCCCGTACTGTCGCCCGTGCCGCCGCGCGCACCGCCCGCCGCCTGCTCGACGGCGATGACGTCGACCCGGTCACCGGGGTGCAGCAGCCGCACGGCGGCCGCGTCGGCGATGCGCACCGGGGCCGTCACCTTCTCGGCGGTGCGAGGGGCGGTCACGGGGGCGTGGGCGGGTGATTGCGCGCGGGAGTGTGAGCTACCGCGCGCGTCCCCGCCGGGATGGCCGCGTGCCGGGTCGCCGTTCCGGGGGCCGGCGGCCACGAGCGCGGCGGCGGTGACGGCGAGACCGATCGCGAGGGCACGCCTGCGGCTACGGACCAGCCGGCTGAGCCGATGGCGGCCGTGGCCGACGCGCACCGGGTCGAAGGCGGGAACCTCGCACGTGGCGGGCGCCTCGGGGCCGGGCGGGCACGGCGCGGACGGGAAGGCGAGCGGAGGGGAGGGGGGAAGAGCGGACACGGGACCACCACCTGCGAGGAGGGACGGGCTGGGGGACGGGCTTGCACAGCCACGATGACCCCTCACCTCGCAGCCCGCCGGAGCCGGTGGACCGTCCACGGTTTGTGGACAACTCCGCCACCCGAACGAGGAGTTCCACCGCTCGTGCCGGTAACCCGCAGTCCGTCCGTTCCCTCGCCGCTGCTTCCCCGCTGCTTCCCCGCTGCTTCCCCGCTGCCTCGCCCCCGCCTCGCGCCTGCACCCCACTCGCCGCAGCCGGGGCCTCGCCCCTGCCCCGGCACCCCACTCGCCGCAGCCGGAACGCCTACGGC
>NZ_JBHVYK010000109.1:0-15368 GCF_042880855.1 Streptomyces sp. NPDC058291 | reverse complement strand
GGCCCGCCCCGGTACGGCGGCCCCCTACGGCGGCCCGCCCCGGTACGGCGGCCCCCTACGGCGGCCCGCCCCGGTACGGCGGCCCCAGCAACTCGCCCCGGTACGGCGCTCCCTACGGCGCCCTGCCCCGGTACGGCGGTCGCTACGGCAGCTCGAACCCGGGGTTCAGGCCGCCCAGCGCGTTCGTGCACAGGCAGTCCCGCTCGGTGTTCGCGGGGAGTGCGGCCAGGGTGTCGAAGAGAACGTCCCGGAGGCGGTCCACATTGGCCGCGAACACCTGCAGCACCTCCTCGTGCGACACGCCCTCACCGCTGTCGGCGCCGGCGTCGAGATCGGTGACCAGGTTCAACGACGTGTAGCAGAGCTCCAGTTCACGTGCGAGGGCGGCTTCCGGATGGCCGGTCATGCCCACCGCCGACCAGCCCTGCGCCTGGTGCCACAACGATTCGGCACGGGTGGAGAACCTCGGTCCCTCGATCACGACCAGCGTCCCGCCGTCCACCGGCTCCCACCGCCGGCCGCGTGCCGCTCCGAGAGCCGCCGCACGTCCGGCGGGGCAGTAGGGGTCGGCCAGCGACACGTGCACCACGTAGGGCACCGTGCCGTCGGGAAGGGGCAGACCGTCGAAGTAGGTCCCGGTCCGCGACTTCGTCCGGTCGACCAGTTGGTCGGGCACGAGCAGCGTGCCGGGGCCGTACTCGGGGCGCAGACCGCCCACCGCGCACGGGCCGAGGACCTGACGCACCCCGACGGAGCGCAGCGCCCAGAGGTTGGCCCGGTAGTTGATCCGGTGGGGCGGCAGGTGGTGTCCGCGTCCGTGCCGGGGGAGGAAGGCGACCCGTCGGCCGGCCGTCTCGCCGATGAAGAGGGAGTCGCTGGGCGGTCCGTAGGGAGTGTCGACCTGGATCTCGGTCACGTCGTCGAGGAACGAGTAGAGACCGGAGCCGCCGATCACGCCGATTTCTGCGTTCGCTGCCGTGTTCGCCATGTCCGGCACCCTAGGCCAGCCCTCCGCCGTCGAGGAACGCCGGTCACCCGCCGACGGACAGGCCCGGGAACCGGAGACGCACGGGACGCGTGGGCGGAACGCCCCGGGGGTCCCGCTCCGCGCGCGCGTGGGGACGCGGAGGACCCCGCCGTCGCATGACGGCAGGGTCCCGTGAGAAGCGTTCTACGCGGCGGAGCTGCTGCCGGCCGAGGTGCCGGTGCTCGACGACTTCGAGTCCGACGAAGACGACGAGGACGACGTGGTCGAGCTCGGCTTCGCCTCGGTGGTCGACGACTTCGACGACGGCGCCGGCGAGCTGCTCGACGAGGAGCCGCGGCTGTCGTTGCGGTAGAAGCCGGAGCCCTTGAAGACGATGCCGACCGCGGAGAACACCTTCTTGAGGCGGCCACCGCAGTTCGGGCACTCGGTCAGAGCGTCGTCGGTGAACTTCTGCACCGCCTCGAGGCCCTCGCCGCACTCGGTGCACTGGTACTGGTAGGTCGGCACTGTCTTCCTCCTGGCACTCTCACTCAGTGAGTGCTAACGACGGTCTATCTTGACGCATTCCTCGGGTTCAGTCCACTGTCACCGGCTCGCGGTGACCGACGCCACGCGCGACGGTCCGCGCGCGGGGGCGTGCGGCCAGCCGCGAACGCAGTGCCAGCAGGACCGCCAGGGCCAGCACCGTGCCGCCCATCGGCACCAGGAAACCGGCGCCGTCGCGGACGTTGTCCTCCAGTTGCCCGGCGACGGTGACGGCGGCCGCCTGGCCGAGCGCCACCGCGCCCGTCAGCCAGGTGAACGCCTCGGTGCGGGCCCCGGCCGGGACCAGGCCCTCGACCAGCGTGTAGCCGGTGATCAGCGCGGGCGCGATGCACATGCCGACCAGCAGGCCGAGGCCCGCCAGGACGAGCACGGAGTGGGCGGCCCACAGGCCGGAGGCGACGAGCGCGAGGGCCGCGTAGGCGACGACCAGGCGCCGTTGCGGGGCGGCCTTCCAGGCGATCGCGCCGCAGACCAGGCCGGAGAGCATGTTGCCCGCGGCGAAGGTGCCGTACAGGACGCCGTTCAGGCCCGGCTCGCCGATCGACTCGGAGAACGCGGCCAGGGAGACCTGCATGCCGCCGAAGACCGAGCCGATGCCGAGGAAGGTCGCGATCAGCACGCGCACACCGGGGACGCGCAGAGCCGAACCGTGCTCCACGCGCGGGTGCCCCGCGGCGGCGACCTGCGGCTGGGTGCCCCTCTGCGCGGCGAACAGCAGTCCGCCGACCAGGGTCAGCGAGGCCTCGGTGACCAGACCGGCGGCCGGGTTCACCGCGGTGCACAGGGCCGTCGCCAGCAGCGGGCCGAAGACGAAGGTGAGCTCGTCCGTGACGGACTCGAAGGCCGCCGCGGTGGTCATCAGGGGCGAGTCCTTCAGCTTCACGCCCCAGCGGGCCCGCACCATGGGCCCGACCTGCGGCACCGAGGCGCCCGTGGGCACCGCGGCCGCGAACAGCGCCCACAGCGGCGCGTGGGCGAGGGCGAGGGCCGTCAGGGCGATCCCGGACAGGGTGTGCACGAGCACGCCGGGGATCAGCACCGCGCGCTGTCCGTAGCGGTCGGCGAGCCGGCCGCTGTAGGGGGCGCAGAGCGCCATGGAGACGCCGGTGACGGCCGCGGCGGCGCCGGCCGCGCCGTACGAGCCGGTGGTGTGCTGCACGAGCAGCACGATGGAGATGGTGAGCATCGCGAACGGCTGGCGGGCCGCGAAGCCGGGCAGCAGGAACGTCCAGGCGCCGCGGGTGCGCAGCAGCTGCCCGTATCCCGGGCGGGAGGAGGCCGACGAGTCCTTCGACGGCTCGGTGGTGACCGTGGATGCCACGGCCCGTGCCTTTCTGCCGCCTGGTAGCGCGCCCGTGCGGGGGCGCCGAGAGCTGTCCTCTTGCGCGTGCTGCGGTAGATGCCGGAGTCCGCTGCAGGAGGTGTCCCGGCCGCCATACGGTCGCGCCAGCTCTGCGTCAGGCAGAGTTGGTTCGATCAAAGTGCGCCTTCATCCTACAGGGATCAAGGCCGGTGAACCCTGTGAAAAGGAGCACGGCGGCCGTGGCGGCCTCTGAATGAAGGGGGTGTGAACGGTGTGAAACGCGCGCTTAACGCGCGTCGCCGCTCGTGCCCAGCCAGTCGGCGAGCTTGCCGCCGTGTCCGACGGCGCGCAGCCGCCTCTCCGCCGCGTCGCGCACCGGGTCGGTGGCCACGACGAGGAGTTCGTCGCCTCGCCGGAGGACGGTCGACGGCGCGGGCACGAACGAGGTTCCCTCCCGCACCACGAGGGTGACGGCGGCCCCGCCCGGCAGCCGCAGCTCGTCGACCTCGACGCCGTGCATCTTCGACCCGTCCGGGATCGCGACGGACAGCAGGTGCCCGCGCAGCCGTTCCAGGGGCGCCGACTCGACGCCGAGATCGGCGGCCTCGGGATCCCCGCCGAGACGCAGCTTGCGCGCGAGCCAGGGCAGCGTCGGTCCCTGGACCAAGGTGTAGACGACGACCAGGACGAAGACGATGTTGAAGATCCGGCGACTGCTGTCGACGCCGTTCACCATGGGGATCGTCGCCAGGATGATGGGCACGGCGCCGCGCAGGCCGGCCCAGGACATCAGGGTCTGCTCCTGCCAGGGCACCCGGAAGGGCGTCAGGCACAGGGAGACGCTGAGCGGGCGGGCCACCATGGTGAGGACCAGGCCGATGACGAGTGCGGGCAGCACGTCGTCGCCCAGCTCGTGCGGGGTGACCAGCAGGCCGAGCAGGACGAACATGCCGATCTGGGCGATCCAGCCGAGGCCGTCGGCGAACCCGCGCGTGGCGGGCCAGTGCGGCAGCTTGGCGTTGCCCATGACCATGGAGGCGAGGTACACGCCGAGGAAGCCGCTGCCGTGGGCCAGCGAGCCCGCCGCGTAGGCGGTGACGGCGATCGCCATGACGGCGATCGGGTAGAGGCCGGAGGCGGGCAGGGCGACGTGCCTGAGGCCCCAGGAGCCCAGCCAGCCGACCGCCAGGCCGATGGCGGCGCCGATGGCCAGTTCCAGCGCTATCTCGCCCAGGAGGACGTACCAGTGGTCCACGGGGCCGGCGGTGGAGAAGGCGGCGACCAGGATGACCACCGGGGCGTCGTTGAAGCCGGACTCGGCCTCCAGGGTGCCCGTCACGCGTGAGGGCAGGGGGATCTTGCGCAGGACGGAGAAGACCGCCGCCGCGTCCGTCGAGGACACCACCGCGCCGATGATCAGCGCCTGCCGCCACTCCAGCCCCGTCACGAAGTGCGCGGCCGTGGCGGTGACGCCGACGCTGACCGCGACCCCGGCCAGTGCCAGCGCCGTGGCGGCCGGCAGGGCCGGTCCGATCTCCTTCCACTTCGTGCCCAGACCGCCCTCGGCGAGGATGACGACCAGGGCGGCGTAGCCGATGACCTGCGTCAGTTCGGCGTTGTCGAAGTGGATGTCGCCGATGCCGTCCTGGCCCATGGCGATGCCGATGCCCAGGTAGACGAGCAGGCTGGGGAGTCCGCTGCGCGAGGAGATCCGGACCGCCGCGACGGCGACGAGCAGGACGAGCGAGCAGACGAGCAGGAGCTGGTTGAGGTGGTGGACAGTCAGCGGCGGTTCCCTTCACCGGCGCGCGCGTCCCTGCGCGGGCGCACATGTGCATCGGATACATCGGACACGAAGCGGTGTGCGCCCCGGACCCAACTACTTCATTACCTTACCTAACTCTTGACGATTTCTTGACACTCGGCGGGTGCAAGATCGAACATCCTTCCGCGCGTGTACCCGACTCCGCGTCAAGTTGCTCGAAGCCCTGCGCCTATGGTTGCTCCAGCGCTCATTCAAAAGGACAGCCCGCCCTGCCGCTCGCGTTAGGACAGCAAGGACAGCGATGCCCCCCAACACCACCGCCACATCGGGTGACAAGCCCGTCAAGTCCGGCAGGAAGAAGGGGCGCAAAGCCCGTTTGATCGTGCTTGTGCTGGTGCTGGCCATCATCGGTGGCGTCGCCTACGGGGCCTACTGGTCCATCAGCACCGTCCGCGCGTCCTTCCCGCAGACCAAGGGTTCGATCACGCTGGCGGGCCTGTCCGGGCCCGTGGAAGTGAAACGGGACGGCTACGGCATCCCGCAGATCTACGCCGACTCCGACGACGACCTGTTCATGGCGCAGGGCTTCGTCCAGGCGCAGGACCGGTTCTACGAGATGGACGTACGCCGCCACATGACGTCCGGGCGGTTGTCCGAGATGTTCGGCAAGAGCCAGGTCGACAACGACGAGTTCCTGCGCACCCTGGGCTGGGACCGTGTCGCCCAGGTGGAGTACGACACCAAGCTGTCGGCCGACACCAAGAAGTATCTCCGGGCCTACGCCAAGGGGGTCAACGCCTACCTCAAGGGCAAGGACGGCGCGGAGATCTCCCTGGAGTACGCGGCCCTGGGCTTCACCAACGACTACAAGCCCGCCGAGTGGACCCCGGTCGACTCGGTGTCGTGGCTGAAGGCGATGGCCTGGGACCTGCGCGGCAACATGCAGGACGAGATCGACCGCGCCCTGATGACCAGCCGGCTGGGCCCGAAGCAGATCGCCGACCTCTACCCGCAGTACCCGTACGGCCGCAACCAGCCGATCGTCCAGGACGGCCGGTACGACGAGTCGAGCGAGACGTTCGGCGAGAGCGACGGTGAGAGCTCCGGCGACTCGTCCGGCAGCGGCAGCGGCGGCGGCAGCGGCAGGGGTGGCGGCACGGTCAGCGGCACGGGCGGCAGCGGTGGCGGCGGCACGTCGACAGGCTCCGGATCGGCCCTGCAGGGCCAGCTCGCGGGGCTCTACGACGTCCTGGACGACCTGCCCACGGCCGTCGGCGTGAACGGCAACGGCATCGGCTCCAACTCCTGGGTCGTCGCGGGGAAGCACACGATCACGGGCCGGCCTCTGCTGGCGAACGACCCCCACCTGTCGGCCTCGCTGCCCTCCGTCTGGTACCAGATGGGCCTGCACTGCCGCAACGTCTCCGCCACGTGCGGATACGACGTCGCCGGGTACACCTTCGCGGGCATGCCCGGCGTGGTCATCGGCCACAACGCGAACATCTCCTGGGGCATGACGAACTCCGGCGTGGACGTCACCGACCTCTACCTGGAGAAGCTCTCCGGCGCCGACGGCTACCAGTACGACAACAAGGTCAAGCCGTTCATCACGCGCGAGGAGACCATCAAGGTCGCCGGGGGCGCCGCCAAGAAGATCGTCGTGCGGCAGACCCAGGACAAGATGCCGCTGCTCTCCGACCGCGACGACGAACTCGTCAAGGTCGGCAAGAAGGCCACCGTCGACACCGCGGCGCCCGACCGCGGCGACGGTTACGGCGTCGCCCTGAAGTGGACCGCGCTGGAGCCCGGGACCTCCATGGACGCCGTCTTCCTGATGGACAAGGCGAAGGACTGGGAAGGCTTCCGCAAGGCGGCCGCGAAGTTCGACGTCCCCTCGCAGAACCTGGTCTACGCCGACACCGAGAACAACATCGGCTACCAGCTGCCCGGCAAGATCCCCACGCGCGCCAAGGGCGAGACCGGGGCGGTCCCGACGGACGGCTGGAAGTCCAAGGACCAGTGGACCGGCTACATCAAGTTCGCGGAACTGCCCAACGAGTACAACCCCGCGCGCGGGTACATCGTCACCGCCAACCAGGCCGTCGTCGACGAGGACGAGTATCCGTACACCCTCACCACGGACTGGGGCTACGGCACGCGCAGCCAGCGGATCACCGACCTGATCAAGAGCAAGATCAAGGGCGGCGGCAAGATCTCCACGGACGACATGCGCCAGATGCAGCTGGACGACGACAGCGAGATCGCGAAGCAGCTCGTGCCCCTGCTGAAGAAGATCAACCTCAAGGACCCGGACGTCCGCGAGGCGCAGAAGCTGCTGGAGAACTGGGACTTCACCCAGGACGCCGACTCGGCGGCGGCCGCCTACTTCAACGCCGTGTGGCGCAACATCCTCAAGCTGGCCTTCGGCAACAAGCTGCCCAAGGAGCTCCGCGTCGAGGGCCAGTGCCTGTGGGTCGCCCCGGTCAACACCACCGGCCCCGTCGACGACACCCAGAAGGTGCGCGAGTGCGGCCAGCGCGACGCCGACCAGGCCCAGCCGGACGGCGGCGACCGCTGGTTCGAGGTCGTGCGCAGCCTCCTCGACAAGGAGAACAGCGAGTGGTGGACGACGCCCGCGTCGGGCACCCGCCCCGGCGCCGACCACAACCGGGACAAGCTGTTCGAGCGGGCCTTGATCGACGCCCGCTGGGAGCTGACCGCCAAGCTGGGCAAGGACATCGACACCTGGAGCTGGGGACGGCTGCACCGCCTGTTCCTGAAGAACCAGACCCTGGGCACCAGCGGCCCCGGCTTCCTGCAGTACATCCTCAACCGCGGCCCGTGGAAGCTGGGCGGCGGCGAGGCGGCGGTCGACGCGACCGGGTGGAACGCGGCCGGCGGCTACGCGGTGGTGTGGGTGCCGTCCATGCGGATGGTGGTCAACCTCGCCGACCTGGACAAGTCGAAGTGGATCAACCTCAGCGGCGCCTCGGGGCACGCCTTCAGCGCGCACTACACCGATCAGACGGGCAAGTGGGCC
The DNA here is from genome assembly GCF_042880855.1 of Streptomyces sp. NPDC058291. Taxonomy (NCBI): domain Bacteria; kingdom Bacillati; phylum Actinomycetota; class Actinomycetes; order Kitasatosporales; family Streptomycetaceae; genus Streptomyces; species Streptomyces sp. NPDC058291. The sequence continues at coordinate 7,726 of NZ_JBHVYK010000109.1, read as the reverse complement.
AACGGTGAGCTGCTCGACTGGGCCTTCAAGAAGAAGGCGGTCGAGGACAGCACCAGCGACACCCTGGTGCTCAAGCCCTGACCGGCGGAGCGACGAAGGGGCTCCCCACGCGCGTGTGGGGAGCCCCTTCGCGTCGGGAACGGGTTCAGGCGAAGCGGCGGACCGCGGACGGCGTCACCACGGCCTGCACCGGCCGGTCGTGCGGTTCGTCCGGGACGCGCTCGACGACCTCGGCGTCGTACAGGAGCACCACCAGGAAGGGGCGGGCCCCGCGCGCCGCCAGCCGGGCCAGCACGCGGTCGTAGGAGCCGCCCCCGCGGCCGAGCCGCACACCGCGGCCGTCGACCGCGAGACCGGGCAGCAGCACCACGTCGGCGTCCGCCACGGCGTCCGGGCCGAGGCGCTCGCCGGCCGGCTCCAAGAGGGCCGACTTCCCGCCGTGTTGGACCCGCGCGAGAGAGCCCTCGCCGGCGTACGCGCCCCAGTCCAGGTCGTTGTCGGGCAGCAGGGCGGGGAGCAGGACGCGAACGCCCCGGGCGCGCAGCGCGTCCAGCAGCGCCGGGGTGCCCGGCTCGGAGCCCACGGAGACGTACGCCGCCACCGTGCGCGCCCGGGCCAGCTCGGGCAGCTCCAGGGCGCGCTCGGCCAGCGCGGCGGCGGCCGAGCGCAGCTCGTCCGTCGTCAACATGTTCCTCACCGTGAGGAATCCTCGCCGCAACACTCGTTTGTCAGGCTCCGGTCCGCCTTCGAGGTGAGTCATCCATCGCTCCCGCACCAGTCGCACATTGCTCTCACACAGCTCTAGTAAGTTCATATGATCATGATTTGGCCAGATCCACAGATTCGCCGCAAAGTCAGCGGATAAGGTGGCCGCCATGACTCAGTCGCACCCCAGGATCAGCAAGGCTGTCATCCCCGCGGCCGGCCTCGGCACCCGGTTCCTGCCGGCGACCAAGGCCACTCCCAAAGAGATGCTGCCGGTCGTGGACAAGCCCGCTATCCAGTACGTGGTCGAGGAGGCCGTCTCCGCGGGCCTCGACGACGTCCTCATGGTCACCGGCCGCAACAAGCGGCCCCTGGAGGACCACTTCGACCGCAACTACGAACTCGAGTCGGCCCTGCAGAAGAAGGGCGACGCCGCCCGCCTCGCCAAGGTCCAGCAGTCCAGCGACCTCGCCACCATGCACTACGTCCGCCAGGGCGATCCCAGGGGCCTCGGCCACGCCGTCCTGTGCGCGGCCCCGCACGTCGGCCAGGAGCCCTTCGCCGTCCTCCTCGGCGACGACCTCATCGACCCCCGCGACCCCCTGCTCCAGCGCATGATCGAAGTGCGGGAGCAGCACGGCGGCAGCGTCGTCGCGCTCATGGAGGTCGCCCCCGAGCAGATCCACCTCTACGGCTGCGCGGCCGTGGACACCACCGTGGACAGCGACGTCGTCAAGGTGACCGGTCTCGTGGAGAAGCCCGACCCGGCCGACGCCCCGTCGAACTACGCGATCATCGGCCGCTATGTGCTCGACCCGAGCGTGTTCGGCGTGCTGCGCGAGACCGAGCCGGGCCGTGGCGGCGAGATCCAGCTCACCGACGCCCTCCAGCAGCTCGCCCAGGACGAGAAGGTCGGCGGCCCCGTCCACGGCGTCGTCTTCAAGGGCCGGCGCTACGACACCGGCGACCGGGGCGACTATCTGCGTGCCATTGTCAGACTCGCGTGCGAACGTGAGGATCTGGGTCCGGACTTCCGGTCCTGGCTGCGCAGTTACGTCACCGAGGAGCTGTAGCCACTGTGAGCACCGCCGCGCCCCGCCCCGCCGCCGAGGACCGCCTGTGGTCGGTGGACGAGCACCTGGAGGACATCCTCGGCGCCGTCCGCCCTCTGGAGCCCATCGAGCTGCAACTGCCCGACGCCCAGGGCTGCGTCCTCGTCGAGGACGTGATGGTGCCGGTCTCGCTGCCGCCCTTCGACAACAGCTCCATGGACGGGTACGCGGTGCGGGTCGCCGATGTCGCCGGCGCGAGCGAGGAGTTCCCGGCCGCTCTGGACGTCGTCGGCGACGTCGCGGCGGGACAGGCGGCCGACCGGATCCACGTCGGTCCCGGTCAGGCCGCCCGCATCATGACCGGCGCCCCCCTGCCGGCCGGCGCCGAGGCCGTCGTCCCCGTCGAGTGGACCGACGGAGGGCTCGGCGAGGGCCCGGTCACCGGGATGCGCGCGCGCAGCCTCTCCCCCGAACAGGCCTCCGGGCACGTGCGCGTGTACCGGCCGGCCGCAGCCCGCGCGCACGTGCGCGCCCAGGGCAGCGACGTACGGGCGGGCGACCGCGCCCTCGACGCCGGGACCGTCCTCGGACCGCCCCAGATCGCCCTGCTCGCCGCGATCGGCCGCGGCACGGTGCGGGTGCGCCCGCGCCCGCGCGTGGTCGTGATGTCCACCGGCAGCGAACTCGTCCAGCCCGGCGAGCAGCTGGGCAGCGGCCAGATCTACGACTCCAACAGCTTCGCCCTCACCGCCGCCGCCCGGGACGCCGGCGCCATCGCCTACCGGGTCGGCGCGGTCGCCGACGACGCCGAGACCCTGCGCTCCACCATCGAGGACCAGCTCGTGCGCGCCGACCTCGTCGTCACCACCGGCGGGGTCAGCGTCGGGGCCTACGACGTCGTCAAGGAGGCGCTGGAGCACGTCGGCGACGAGGACGAGGAGGGCGGCGGCGTCGAGTTCCGCAGGCTCGCCATGCAGCCCGGAAAGCCCCAGGGCTTCGGCTCCGTCGGCCCCGACCACACCCCCCTGCTGGCCCTGCCCGGCAACCCGGTGTCGTCCTACGTCTCCTTCGAGCTGTTCGTCCGCCCCGCCATCCGCACCCTGATGGGGCTGCCGGACGTCCACCGCCCCCTCACGCGCGCGAAACTGACCGCCGACAAGGCGCTGACCTCGCCGAAGGGCCGCAGACAGTTCCTGCGCGCGGTGCACACCGAGGGCTCCGTCCGCCCGGTCGGCGGCGCCGGCTCCCACCTCGTCGCGGCCCTCGCGCACGCCGACGCGCTGATCGTCGTCCCCGAGGACGTGGAGTCCGTCGAGCCCGGCGCGGAGGTGGAGGTCGTCCTGCTCGGTTGAGCGCTCCGGGTTGGGGGTACCGTGTCGCGCACAACAGGCCCGTGCGCCGCACCGCGCCGGGCCCGGACCGGGAGCGCCGCCAGCATGACTGTGCCTTCCCGGGGGGAGACCCCCGGACCGCCTGAGCAGAACCGACTGACCCATCTCGACGACGCGGGCGCCGCGCGCATGGTCGACGTGTCCGGCAAGGACGTCACCGCCCGCACCGCGCGGGCCAGCGGACGGGTCCTCGTCTCGCCCCGCGTGGTCGAGCTGTTGCGCGGTGCGGGGGTGCCCAAGGGGGACGCGCTGGCCACCGCGCGGATCGCGGGCATCATGGGCGCCAAGCGCACCCCCGACCTCATCCCCCTGTGCCACCCCCTGGCCGTCTCCGGTGTGAAACTGGACCTGTCGGTCGCGGACGACGCCGTGGAGATCACCGCCACGGTGAAGACGACGGACCGCACGGGCGTCGAGATGGAAGCCCTCACCGCGGTCTCCGTCGCCGCGCTCACCGTGATCGACATGGTCAAGGCCGTCGACAAGAAAGCGGTGATCACGGACGTGCGCGTGGAGGAGAAGACGGGCGGCAAGTCGGGCGACTGGAGCCGGGCGTGAGCGCGCCGTACCGGGCCCTCGTGGTGACCGCCTCCAACCGGGCCGCCGCCGGCGTCTACGAGGACCGGGGCGGCCCCCTGGTCGCCGAGGGGCTGCGCGGCCTCGGCTTCGCCGTCGACGGCCCGCAGGTCGTCCCCGACGGCGACCCGGTGGAGGCCGCCCTGCGGGCCGCCGTCGACGCCGGGTACGACGTCGTCGTCACCACCGGCGGCACCGGGATCTCGCCCACCGACCGCACGCCCGAGGCGACCCGCGCGGTGATCGACCACGAGGTGCCGGGCATCGCCGAGGCCATCCGCGCGCACGGCAGGGAGAAGGTGCCTGCCTCGGCGCTCTCGCGGGGCCTGGCCGGAGTGGCGGGCGGCGCCCTGATCGTCAACCTGCCCGGTTCCAGCGGCGGGGTGAAGGACGGCCTGGCCGTCCTGGAACCGCTGCTGGTCCACGCCGTCGACCAGATCCGCGGCGGCGACCACCCGGGACCCAGCCACGGGGGTGCGAGCTGAACAGCCCATCCTGGCCCGTCGAGCTGCGGGACGGCGACACCGTCCTGCGGCCGATAAAGCTGCGCGACCAGCGGGCCTGGCGCGAGGTCAACCGGCGCAACCGGGACTGGCTGCGCCCCTGGGAGGCGACCATCCCGCCGCCCGCGCCCAGCGGGCCGATCGCGCACCGGCCGACCTACCGTCAGATGGTCCGGCATCTGCGGACCGAGGCGAACGCCGGGCGGATGCTGCCGTTCGTCATCGAGTACCAGGGGCGGCTCGTCGGGCAGTTGACGGTCGCCGGGATCACCTGGGGGTCGATGTGCTCGGGGCATGTCGGCTACTGGGTGGACGAGTCGGTGGCGGGCCGCGGGGTGATGCCGACGGCGGTGGCCATGGTCGTGGACCACTGTTTCCGCACCGTCGGACTGCACCGCATCGAGGTCTGCATTCGGCCCGAGAACGGCCCGAGCCGCCGGGTCGTGGAGAAACTCGGATTCCGCGAGGAAGGACTGCGCCCGCGCTATCTCCACATCGACGGGGCCTGGCGGGACCATCTCGTGTTCGCCCTCACGTCGGAGGAGGTCCCGGAGGGTCTGCTGAGCCGGTGGCGGCGCGCCCGCTCCCGAACCGCCCCCCACGGCCACCGGAGCACGCCGGGGAATGCCGCGGGGAATCACCGGGACCCCGGAAATTGAATACACGTTCGATTGAATATGTGTTCGACAATGACCGGGTGGTGACCGTCTGAGGCGCGGAATTCGCCCCCCTCGCAGCCTGCTGATCACATCGATCACAAAAAAAGTTCGAAATATCAGCCGGATCGTGCGACACACCGGCTCAATTGGCGGATGGCCTCACGTAAACCCCTCTACGGTGTGAGGCGTGAGCAGCAGCGGCCTCATCTACGCAGTCATCGTCGGGGCCTGGGCCGCCTACTTGGTGCCCATGTGGCTCCGTAGGCAGGACGAGCTGAACGAGGCTCGTCCGACGGAACGCTTCAGCACCGCCATCCGGCTGCTGTCCGGACGGGCGGGGATGGAGCGCCGGTACGCCAAGGACCTGCAGGCGCGCTCCACCGAGGAGGAGCCCGACGCCGACGCTCCGGACGTCCTCACCCACTCGGTGGACGTCCGGGCCTTCGCCATGCCCCCGACCCGCCCGCAGGCGAAGGCGCCGGTGCAGGAGCGAGGGCACGAACGAGGGCACGAGCGCGGCCAGGAACGTGGGCCGGGGCACCCGGAAGGGCGTCCGGACGTGCGCCAGGAAGGTGCGCGCGATCGCGCCTGCGCACCCCCCGCGCCGTCCACGACCTCCGCTGCCTGCGGAGCCGCTCCGGCTTCGCCGGCGCCCCACGCTTCCGCGTCGGCCGCCCAGGCTCCTTCGGCGAACGCAGCGAGTGCGGGCAACGCAGGGGTTCACGCGTCCACGCCCTCGGCGTCCTCCGCGTCCGCGCGTGAGGGGAGCCAGGCCGCGGCGGGCCGGCGCGTGCCGGCCGCCCGGTACAGCTCCGCCGCCCAGGCATCCGCCGCGCAGGCGGCTGCCGCGCGCGCCCAGCGCTTGAAGGCGCTCGCGCGCCGACGGCGCACCACGGTGATGCTCTTCCTCGCCTTCACGCTCGGCGCGATCGTCGCGGCGGTCGGCGGCCTCGCCTTCCTCTGGGCGCCCGGCGTGCCCGCCGTCCTGCTCAGCGGGTACATCGCCTATCTGCGCGCCCAGGAACGCCGCCGCTTCGCCTACCAGATGGACCGCCGGCGCGCCGAAGTGGCCGCGCAGCGGTTGCGCGAGCGCCAGCCCCGCCGGCGGGCCCCGGCCCCGGCGAGCGCATCGTCCCTCGACCCCGGCCCCGACGCCGGCGCAGAGGAGCCGCACGAGGGCGCCGAACCGGAGACCGACCCCGGACTGCTGGCGCTGGCCGCGGACCGCAGGGCGCTCGTCGAGCAGACCGACCACGCCGAGTGGGTCGACCAGCAGCGCGAGCGGCAACGCCGCCCGGGGCACGGCGAGAGCTGGGACCCGGTCCCGGTCCCGCTCCCCACGTACGTGACCGCACCGGTCGCCCCGCGCGCCACCTCCGACGTGGATCTCGCGGCGCCCGACGCCTGGAGCTCGGCCCGGTCGAGCTCCGTCGCACCGGACCAGGAGGAGGCCGACGACGGGGACGACCCGGCCGGGGCGCAGGCGGCGCAGGACCGGGCGGAGGACAGGCCCGGGGAGGGCGGCGAGCGCAGCGACGCACGGCGCGCGGCCTCGGCCCGGCGCTCGCGCGAACGCGGCCGCACCCCGCTGTTCGACCAGTACGAGGACGGCGAGCGGCCCCGCGCCGCCAACGAATGAGGGCCCCGACGCCCCCCGCCCGGCCTCGGGGAACGGATTTCCAAGCAGCCCGATGAGGGTGCTAGAGTTTCACTCGTTGCAAGGGCCTGTGGCGCAGTCCGGTAGCGCACCTCGTTCGCATCGAGGGGGTCTGGGGTTCAAATCCCCACAGGTCCACTGCAGCTCAAAGCCCCGGTCGGGATTCCCGACCGGGGCTTTGGCCATGTCCGCTCGCGCAGGGCGTCCGCGCCGTCAGCCGGTGCTCCGTCAGAAAGCGGGGCGGCGACGCCGACTGGGCCTGCGGGCCCGGCCCTTGTGCGGGGCGGAGGTCGTCGTCCGGGCCGGGCGCCGCAGGGCCGTCGCCGTGGTGGCCAGGGACGCGGTCAGGGCGAGCAGCGCGCAGGCTCCCGTGGTCCAGGCGATCGCGGTCCAGGGCAGGGCGATCGTCGGCGGCGCCGACAGCAGCCGCAGGGCGGCGCTCATGCCGGCCAGGTTCCTGATCCCAGCAACTGGGTGTGTCAGAAGCCCTGGTCTCAGGAGCCCGGGTCTCAGGAGCCGGGTCTCAGGAGCCGAGCGGCTTGGCGAAGCAGCGGCTCGACTCGTAGGCGCGGTAATAGCCGAACTTGGTGCACGGCTCGTAGCCGCTGGAGGTGTACAGGGCGATGGCCTCCGGCTGCTCGGTGCCGGTCTCCAGGACCATCCGGACGCGGCCGGCGTCACGGGCGTCCTCCTCCAGCGCGGTGAGCATCCGCCGCGCCAGACCGCGCCCGCGCATGTCCTTGACCACGAACATCCGCTTGAGCTCGGCGTCGCCGTCCTGGTTGCCCTCGCCGTTCTCGTCCTGGCTGCGCCAGCCGCCGGTGGCCACCGGGCGGTCGGTCTCGTCGTAGGCGATGAGATAGACCCCGCGGGGCGGCTGGAAGTCGGAGGGCGCGAGGACGGTGGCGTCGCCGCCGTCGCCGTAACGCTCGTGGTACTCGGCCTGGACCTCGTCGTTGAGCTTGACCGCGTCGGGATGGTCGAAGGGGACCGGACGTATTTTCACGCCCCACACAGTACGTGCCCCTCCCGCTCGACCGGCCCGCGCCGGCCGCCCCGCCCGCCCGACCGGCCCGCGACGGCCGCCCCTCCCGTCCGGCAGGCGCCCACCCGACCGGTCCGCGACGGCCCCGTCCGGCAGGCGCCCGCGACGGCCGTCCCGCCCGTCCGCCCGGGCGGGGCG
>NZ_JBHVYK010000108.1:0-25103 GCF_042880855.1 Streptomyces sp. NPDC058291 | reverse complement strand
GGCCCGGGCCGCACCCCTCCTCGTCGTCTCGCCGTCTCGTCGTCCCGCCGTCTCGCCGTCTTCCCGTCTTCCCGTCTTCCCGCTTCTCCGGTCGCCGCCGCGTTGTCGGTGGGGCCCGGCATCATGGGCGCATGCGTGCTGCCCGCCTCATCAAGATGGTGCTGCTCCTGCAGTCCCGGCCCGCCATGACCGCCGCCGAGCTGGCGCGGGAGCTGCAGGTGTCGGAGCGCACGGTCACGCGGGACGCGCAGGCGCTGTCGGAGGCCGGCGTGCCGGTGTACGCGGAGCGGGGCCGGGCCGGCGGGTACCGGCTCGTCGGCGGGTACCGGACCCGGCTGACGGGGCTGGCGCGCGGGGAGGCCGAGGCGCTGTTCCTGAGCGGGGTGCCGGGGGCGCTGAGTGAGATGGGCCTGGCGGACGTCGCCTCGGCGGCGCGGCTGAAGGTCTCGGCGGCCCTGGCGCCGTCCGTGCGGGACGCCCCGCGTGCGGCGGCGCAGCGGTTCCACCTGGACGCGCCCGCGTGGTTCCGGGAGCCGGAGGCGCCGGCCCTGCTGCCGCTGATCGCTGAAGCGGTGTGGGACGACCGCCGCGTCCGGGCCCGCTACCGGCGCGGGGACGGGGAGGCCGAGCGGGAGCTGGAGCCGTACGGGCTCGTGCTGAAGGCGGGGGTCTGGTATCTGTGCGCCCGGGTGGAGGCCGACGGCGGCGGAGCGTTCCGGACGTACCGGATCGACCGGTTCGTCGGCGCCGAGAGCCTGACGGATCGTTTCAGCCGCGACGAGGGATTCGACCTTCCCGGGTTCTGGGCCGACCAGGCCGAGCGTTTCGCCCGGTCGATCCTGCGGTCCGAGGTGGTCGTGCGGCTGTCGGAGGCGGGCGTGCGCGGGCTGCCGCACGCGGTGGAGCCGGTGGCCGCCCGGGACGCGCTGGCGACGGCCGGGGAGGCCGACGAGCGGGGGTGGGTGACGGTCACGCTGCGCGTGGAGTCGCAGGTCGTGGCGCACGCCCAGCTCACCGCGCTGGGGGCGGAGGCCGAGGTGGTCTCCCCGGAGCCCCTGCGCGGACGGTTCGCCGAGGACGCGGCGCGGTTGGCGGAGTTGTACCGGCCGCGCTGAGAATCCCGGGCACTCCGGGTGCGTCCCGCACGGTCAGGCACGATGCTGGACCCGTGATGGACGAGACGGAGTTCTGGGAGCTGGTGGACGCCTCCCGCGAGGCCGCCGAGGGCGATCCCGAGGAGCAGGCCGACCAGCTCGTGGAGCGGCTGCTGAGGCTGGACCCGGATTCCGTGCTCGACTTCGCCCGGCATTTCGAGTCCCGCTACAACCGCGCCTATCGCTGGGATCTGTGGGGCGCCGCGTGGCTGCTGCTGGACGGGGCGAGCGATGACGCCTTCGACTACTTCCGGTGCTGGCTGATCGGGCAGGGCCGCGAGGTTTTCGAGGGCGCCCTGCACGGCGACCCGGACTCGCTGGCCGACCTGCTGGACGACTTCGACGAGGAGATCGACGGGGACGGCGAGGAACTGGGGTACGCGGCCGACGAGGCCTACGAGCAGCTCACCGGCGACGTCGCCCCGGACCTCGGCATCCCGCCCGCGCCCGCCGAGCCCGAGGGCACTCCCGTCGACTTCGAGAACGAGTCGGCGCTGGCCGAGCGCTATCCCCGGCTGTGGCAGCGCTTCAAGGAGTGAACCTCCGCGACGGATCCGGGGTGAACTCCGCGGCGGCCCCTCGGGCCGACCGCCCGATTCACGCCGCGAGCCGGCGGCGGGCGCTGTCCGCCGGCAGGTACGCCTGCGACGGGGCGATCCGCACCGCGTGGTGCAGCGGCGCCTTGTTGGCCTGCTCCAGGGCCGACGCGGTGGCCGCTGCGGGGCCGAGGACGACCGCGGCGACGGCGCACAGGACGGTCCAGGGCCTGCGGACGACGCCGGCCCGCCCCCCGCTGCGCCCGGCCCCCCGCGTGGACTGCTCACGGCTGCTGTTCATGTTCCCCGCCTCCGGTCGGTTCGTGATGTGCACGACCGTAGGACGCGGGGATGGGAGGACCCTGAACGCCGCCTAGGGCGTTCCTGTGAGAGGCCGTGCGCCCGTTCTGCCCTGCAGGCGCGCCGCCGTCCGGCGGATCTCCGGCAGGCGGGCGGTGAGCGCGGCGCCGGGGCAGGTGGTCATGTAACCGTCCCGGTGGCCGGCCAGGGCGGGGAAGACGGCGGTCACCCCGGCGGCGTACCGGCTGTGACTGTTGCTCGAGGTGAGCCGGACGTGCGCCCGCGGGTCGACGCCGGACAGGCCGAGTTTCCAGGCCGTCAGGGCGGCGATCGCGTCGACCATCGCCTGCGGGACCGGGACGCCGGAGGTGAACGTGCCGAGGGCGGCGATGCCGGCCGTGCGGTGGTTGAAGCCCTGGGTGTGGGCGCCGGTGACGGGACGGTCCACGCCGCCCGCGCGGCCCTCGTAGATGGTGCCGCAGCGGTCGACGAGGAAGTTGTAGCCGATGTCGTCCCAGTTCCGGGCGCCGGTCTGGCCCGCGTACAGATAGCGGATGATGCGGGGCGCGTCCGCGCAGTCGTAGCCGTTGGGCGAGTCGGTGTGGTGGACGAAGACGGCGACGACCTTGTCGTCGTAGCGCGGGGGCGGCTGCGCGTGGCGGGCCAGGTCGTCCAGCCAGGCGGCGCGCGGGACGATGGGCGGCCGGGCCGCCCGGTGCGCGGCGGCGCGCGCGTCGGCCGCTCGGGCGGACGGCGCGGGGCGGGCGGCGTGCTCGACGTCGCCCGCGCACAGCCCCAGCGCGGCGACGGCGGCGAGGCCGGGCAGGCAGCCGAGGAGCACGAGGAGCGGGCCCGGTATCCGCGCCGGGGACCGTCCGCGTCCGCCCCGCGCGGAGCGGGAGGCCGGTCGGAGGGCACACATGGCTCCACTGTCGGCCGGTTCCGGTCCGCCCGCGATGTGTGCTGTGCCACCTGGTGGAACCATCCTCCCGGTGCACGCCGTTTTACGAGGTGCACGCCCGGGTGGCGGGTGTCCGCCGTCACGCGCGCGTGCTCGACGGGTAGCTGATCACTGGGCCCTTCCCGCACGTACTAGGGATCCGAGAGAAAGGGGGCCGCGTGGACCTGCTCGACATCCTGCTGGCGCTGGTGATCCTGGCCTACGCCGCTTCCGGCTACCGGCGCGGGCTGGTGGCGGGCTGCGTCTCGCTGGCCGGGTTCGTGGGCGGCGCGATGATCGGCGTGTGGGTCCTGCCGTGGCTGATGGACCTGGTGACGCCGGGGACGACGGCGGCGACGATCACGGCGGTGTTCGCGGTCCTGGTCCCCGCGGTGGTGGGGCACGAGCTGGCGGGCCGGCTGGGGCTGCAGCTGCGGCGCGAGCTGGACCGGGGGCCGCTGCGGGTGGCCGACGGGGTCGGTGGGGCGGCGGCGAACACGGTGGCGGTGCTGATCGTGGCGTGGGTGGCGGCGAGCGTGCTGGGCGCGTCCTCGTCGCCGGTGGTCACGTCGTCGATACGGGACTCGCGACTGCTGGGGGCCGTGCAGGACGCCATGCCCGACACCACGCCGACCTGGTTCTCCCGGGCGACGTCGGCGCTGACCCAGGCGGGCTTCCCGCAGGTCTTCAACCCGTTCGAGAACGAGTCGACGGCCGAGGTCGCCAGGCCCACCGGCGACAGCGTCACCGCGCGCGCGACCGACGCGGCCAGACGCAGCACGGTGAAGATCGAGGGTTCCTCGGGCGATCAGGGCCGCGAGGGCAGCGGCTTCGTCTACGCGAGCGAGCACGTGATGACCAACGCGCACGTGGTGGCGGGGATCGACCGTCCGAGCGTGCGGATCGGCGGCGTGGGGCGGTCGTACCCCGCGCGCGTGGTGCTCTTCGACCCGGACCGGGACGTGGCCGTGCTGTACGTGCCGGAGCTGCGGGCCCCCGTCCTGGGCTTCGACGACGCCGCCTCGCGCGGGGACTCGGCGGTCGTCGCCGGCTATCCGCAGGACGGCGATCTGAACCTGCAGGCGGCCACGGTCGCGAACCGGGTGAAGGCGACCGGCCGGAACATCTACAACGACGAGATCGTCACCCGCGAGATCTACTCGATCCGCTCCACGGTGCGCCCGGGCAACTCCGGCGGTCCGCTGCTGACCACGACGGGCCGGGTCTACGGCGTGGTCTTCGCCCGTTCCACCTCCGACGACGAGACGGGGTACGTGCTGACGGCGGCCGAGGTCGCCGACGACGCCGAACAGGCGGCGACGGCGACGCGCCCCGTGGACACGGGCAAGCTGGTGACCTCCTGAGCGCCGCGCGCGGGGACGCTAGACCGACCGGCCCATGAACACGTCGTCCACGTACGTCCCGTCCAGCAGGAACTCCTCCGGGAGCACTCCCTCGACCACGAACCCCTCGGACGCGTAGAGGCCCCGGGCGGGGGCGTTGTGGCCGAGGACGCGCAGGGTGATCCGGCGGGCGCCCTGCCGGCGGGTCTCCTCGACGGCGGAGCGGAGCAGGGCCCGTCCGACGCCCCGGCCGCGCGCCTCGTCCAGGACGGCGAGGCCCTGGATCTGCCGGACGTGCGCGTTGCAGGCCAGCGAGGTGGGCAGGACCAGACGGAGGTATCCGACGACGCGGCCGTCGAGTTCGGCGACCAGATGGTCCTCGGGGACGTGCCGCTCGTCGAAGAAGGGCTCGTACGGCGGCTGCGGCCGCGGCGCGACGGCGTGCAGCGGGGACCAGGTCGCGCGGTCGACGAGGGCCAGCGCGTCCTCGTCGGAGGGAAGCGCGGGGCGTATGCGGAGTACCGAGGGCTCGGGCATGGCGGTCACCCTATTGCGGGCGGGCGGCGAGCGGACGAGGGTTTTATCCGGTCCGCGGGCAGGATGACCGCATGGAACGTACGCGAATCGCGGTGGCCGGCGCGTCCGGTCTGATCGGCAGCGCCCTGGTGCGGTCTCTGACCTCGGACGGGCATGAGGTGCGCCGCCTGGTCCGCCACGCGCCCCGGGGGGCGGACGAGATCCGCTGGGACCCGGAGAAGGGGCAGGTGGACCCGTCCGGGCTCGCCGGATGCGACGTCGTGGTCAACCTGGCCGGGGCCGGCGTCGGCGACCGGCGCTGGAGCGACGCCTACAAGCGGCGGATCCACGACAGCCGGGTGCACGGAACGGCCGCGCTGGCCAGGGCCGTCGCCTCGCTCGACGCGCCGCCGCGGGTGTTCGTCAACGGCAGCGCGATGGGCCTGTACGGCGAGACGGGCGAGCGGACCGTGGACGAGAGCTCCCCCGCCGGGACCGGCTTCCTGCCGGAGCTGTGCGTCGAGTGGGAGGCGGCCGCGGCCCCGGCGCAGGACGCGGGCGTCCGTACGGTCCTCACCCGCACCGGGCTGGTGGTGTCCCGCGGCGGCGGGGCCTGGGGCAAGCTGTTCCCGCTGTTCACCGCCGGGCTTGGCGGGCGGATGGGCGACGGCCGCCAGTACTGGTCCTACATCGCCCTGCACGACGAGGTGGCGGCGATCCGGCACCTCATCGACCGCGACGACCTGTCGGGGCCCTTCAACCTGACCGCGCCCGAGCCGCTGACCAACCGGGAGATCACCGCGGCGATGGGACGGGTGCTGCGCCGCCCGACGCTCTTCCCGGTGCCGGCGCCGGTGCTGCGCACGGTGCTGGGCGAGATGGCCGGGGACGTGCTCGGCAGTGCGCGGGTGGTACCGAAGCGGCTGCTGGAGTCAGGGTTCGTCTTCGCGTTCCCCGGGATCGAGGACGCCATCCGAGCCGCCTGATCCGCTTCGTGACCGCATGCGACCGGCGTGCGACCGTGCCCTGTCGATGCGCGACTGTTCCTGACCGATCACAGCCCTAACCTCGATCCGAACTCGGGTATCCGGGACGGCTGTTGGGGGCATGACGTCTCCACCGGCCGCGCAACCTCGAGGAGGGGCACGTGCTTGAGCCCGCGTACCAGGCAGACGTCGTCGTGGTGGGAGCCGGAGTCGCCGGTCTCTCCGCCGCGCACCGGCTGACCAGCGCAGGAGTAACGACCGCGGTCCTGGAAGCAGCCCCTTACGTGGGCGGCCGCATGTCGACGGAGAAGGTCGACGGGTTCCGCCTCGACCGCATCGGGCAGCTGCTGTCCACGGCCTACCCCGAACTGGCCTCGACGCCGGGGCTGGACGCGCTCGTGCTGCGTCCGTTCGCGCCGGGCGTCCTGCTGCACAGCGACGGGCGTCATCATCGCGCCGGCGCGCAGGCGGGCGCCGGGAGCGCAAGGGGCGCACTGCACGCTGTACGCGCCCTGGCGAGCGCTCCTCGGCCGGGCGGACTGCCCCGGCCGCGCGCCGGCGGCTCCCTGCCCGCACAGGGCCGTCCGGCCGCCCCGCCCAGGGTCCGGGCGGGCGCGCCGCTGGGCAGCGCCGTCGACCAGGCGAGGCTGGGCGCCGCGCTCACCCGGCTCGCCGTCACCCCCGTCGAACGGCTGCTGCGCCGGCCCGAGTCGCCGGCCGCGCAGGCCCTCGCGTCCCGCGGTCTGCCCGCCCGCACCGTCGACGGCTTTCTGCGTCCGCTGCTCGCCGCCCTGCTGTGCGACCCGGACCTCACCACCTCCAGCCGGTGCGCGGACCTAGCGCTGCGCGCCTTCGCGGCCGGCCGGCTGGCAGTGCCGGAGGGCGGGGCCGAGGTGCTGCCGGAGTTACTCGCGCGGACCCTGCCGGCGGGCGCCGTGCACACCGGGGTGCGGGTCACCTCGGTCTCCACCACCTCGGTGACCACCGCCGAGCACGGCGAGTTCCGCTGCCGGGCCGTCCTGGTGGCCACCGACGCGCGCACCGCGGCCGAACTGCTGCCCGGCCTGCGGGTGCCCGGCTTCCATCCGGTGACGGTCGTCCACCACACGACGGACGAGCCGCCGCCGACCGGCGCCGCACTGCTCCTGGACGCCGACCGGGGCGGCCCTGTCGCGCACACGGCGGTGGTCAGCCGGGTCGACCCGAGCCGGGCGCCGGGGGGCCGCACGCTGATCTCGTCCACGGTCCTGGGCACGCCCCCGCCGGGCGTCGACACCGCCGTCCGCATGCATCTGTCGCGGCTGTACGGCGTCTCGACCACGCGGTGGGAGACGCTGGCCGTGCATCACACCGCCGAGGCGGTGCCGGCGATGCGGGCGCCGCACGATCTGCGGCGCGCGGTGCGGCTGCTGGCGGGCCTGTACGTGTGCGGCGACCACCGGGACACCAGCACCGTGCAGGGCGCTCTGCACTCGGCGCTCCGGGCCGCGTCGGCGATCGTGAGCGACCTCGGCGCCGTCGGCTCGCTGAACGCGGCCGACCCGCGCCGGGCATCGCGCGAGGAGCAGGCGGCGGCCTGACCGCCCCGCCCCCTGCGGCCCCCCGGGGGGGGGCGGGGCGGTGCGTCGGTCGGCCCAGGGCCGCCACCTAGCCCAGGGCCGCCACCTAGCCCAGGGCCGCCACCTTGTCCCGGTAGATCCGGACCGGGGCCGCGTCCTTGTAGGGCTCCAGCCTGCGCTCGAAGTCCCTGACGTACTCCACGGCCCGCACCGACCGCATCTCCGCCGCCTGCCCGGCGGCCTCCGCGGCGAGCTGGCAGGCCTGGTCGAGTTCGCCGAGGCCGAGCCGGGCCGAGGCGAGGACGACCCGGCAGAACAGCCTGCTGCGGGCATGGGCGGCGGGACGCAGCTGCAGCGAGCGCTCGGCGTGCTGCGCCGCCGCCCGGAACTGCTGGAGGTCGCGGTGGCAGTGCCCGAACTCGTCGGCGAGCTGGGCCTCGTCGAAGAAGCGGGCCCAGTACGGCACCTCGTCGCCCGACTTGGCCGCCTCCAGCGCCCGTTCGGCGCGCACGAGGGCGGCGGTGGAGGCGCGCACCTCGCCGAGCACGCCGTGCCCGCGCGCCTCCGCCGAGTGCAGCAGCGCCTGCACGACGGGCGGGGCGCCCGACCCGACGCCCTGCTGAGCCACCCGCGCGAGCTGCACCGCCTCGCGCCCGTGGCCCAGGTAGACGGCCTGGCGGCTCATGGTGACGAGCACGAAGGCCCCGTGCGCCCGGTCGCCGGCCGCCTGGGACAGCCGCAGCGCCTGGACGAAGTAGCGCTGGGCCAGGCCGTGCGCGGCGATGTCGAAGGAGGTCCAGCCCGCGAGGCGGGTCAGGTCGGCGGCCGCGCCGAACAGACGGCGGCCGGTCTGCTCCCCGTAGGAGCCGCGCAGCATCGGCTCGCACTCGTGCTCCAGGTAGCGCACGAGGGCCTGGCGGGCGTGGCCGCCGCCGTACCTGTCGTCCAGGGTGCGAAAGAGCTCGCCGACCGAGCGGAGCGCGGCGATGTCCCCGCCGGTGACCCGCTGGCCCGGGCCGCGCTCGCTGCCCTGACCGCGCTGCCGGGGCATGACCGCCGGCCCGGCCCCCGCCCGTGCGGGGGCCGCCGCGGGGTGTGGGGAGGCCGGGTGCGGGGAGCCGGGGTGCTGGGCTGCGCCGGGGTGCTGGGCTGCGCCGGGGTGCTGGGCTGCGCCGGGGTGCTGGGGTGCGCCGGGCCTGCCTCCCGGACGGCCCTGGAGGGGCACGCGGGCGGGTGACTCGCTGCGGGCGACCTTGTCGTCGGCCCGCCCGATCAGCCAGTCCCGGCTGGGCACGACGAGCCCCGCCGGGGTGAAGGCGATCTTGCGGAGCTCGGCGTGGCTGCCGGAGTCCTTGCGCCACAGCCCGCCGACGATGTCGACGGCCTCCTCGGGGGTGCTCGCGAACTCCAGGCCGGCGTAGACGGGGGCGCACGCGTCCAGGCCGAGGTCCTGGGCGGTGAGGCGACGGCCCAGCCGCCGGGTGAAGACCTCGGCGATCAGGGCGGGGGTGGTGCCGCGGGGTTGCTGCCCGCGCAGCCACCGGGTGACGGACGTCTTGTCGTATCTGAGGTCCAGCCCGTGTTCGAGGCCGAGCTGATCGACGCGACGGGCCAGTCCCGCGTTGGAGAAGCCCGCTTCGGCGATGAGCGCGGCGAGCTGGCGGTTGGGAGTGCGCTGCGCGGGTCGTTCCGTCATCTGCGGTGCGGTCTCCTGCCTACCGGGCCTGTGACGTGCCCGGATGAAGTGCGCTGATGCGGTGATCAGCCCTTTTGGCCTCATGAACGGCGCGAATGTAGCGGAGAGTAAGCAGCCGGTCGCACGCCTCCGGATTCATTCATCCGATCGTGTGAGGATTGGCCGTGGGACTGACGCGGAGCGGGCGGACGTACAGTGGCTTGGGCGCGCCACGCGCCTGACGACTTTCCAGGGAGGCGCTTGCCGTGAGCGAGCTGCGGTTCGTCCGGATGGGGTTCGGCGAGAACGCCGTCGAGTACCAGGAGGCGTGGGACGAGCAGCGCCGCGTGCACGCGGCGCGGTTCGCCGACGAGGTCCCGGACACCGTGCTGCTCCTGGAGCATCCACCCGTCTACACGGCCGGCCGGCGCACGGCCCCCGACGAGCGCCCCCTGGACGGCACCCCGGTCGTCGACGTGGACCGCGGCGGCAAGATCACCTGGCACGGCCCCGGCCAGCTGGTGGGCTACCCGATCCTGAAGCTGCCGCGTCCGGTCGACGTCGTCGCCCACGTGCGGCGCCTGGAGGAGGCCCTGATCCTGGCGTGCGCGGAGTTCGGCCTCGAGACCACCCGGGTCGAGGGCCGCAGCGGAGTGTGGGTGCTCGGCGATCCGGTGGAGCACCGCCCCTCGCTCGGCGGTCTGTCGCTGGACTTCGACCCCCGGCTCACCGACGACCAGTTCGACCCGCGCCTCAACGGCCCCGAGTACGCCCCCTCCAACGCCGGCCAGCGCCGCGAGGACCGCAAGCTCGCCCAGATCGGCATCCGGGTCGCCAAGGGCGTCACGATGCACGGCTTCGCGCTCAACGTGAACCCGGACAACAAGTGGTTCGACCGGATCATCCCGTGCGGGATCCGGGACGCGGGCGTCGCCTCGCTGGCGAACGAACTGGGCCGGGACGTCACGATCGACGAGGTGCTGCCCGTCGTGGAGCGGCACCTGGCGGACGTTCTGGAGAACGCGGAGCCGAAGCCGCGCGAGATCGAGCGGGCCTCGGCCTGACCGGGGTCGGCACCACCGCCGGACTTTCAAATCCACGGGCGTACGCTTAAGGACGCCGAAGAATCAATCGCTAGGGAGCCGGTCGTGTCCGCAGTCGCACCCGACGGACGCAAGATGCTGCGCCTGGAGGTCCGCAACAGCCAGACCCCCATCGAGCGCAAGCCCGAGTGGATCAAGACCCGGGCGAAGATGGGTCCCGAGTACACGAAGATGCAGAACCTCGTGAAGAGCGAGGGGCTGCACACCGTCTGCCAGGAAGCCGGCTGTCCCAACATCTACGAGTGCTGGGAGGACCGCGAGGCGACCTTCCTCATCGGCGGCGACCAGTGCACCCGGCGGTGCGACTTCTGCCAGATCGACACCGGCAAGCCCGAGGCGCTCGACCGTGACGAGCCGCGCCGCGTCGGCGAGTCCGTCGTCACGATGGACCTGAACTACGCCACCATCACCGGCGTGGCCCGCGACGACCTGGCGGACGGCGGAGCATGGCTGTACGCCGAGACGGTCCGGCAGATCCACGCCCAGACCGCCGCGCGGGAGGCCGGGCGCACCAAGGTGGAGCTGCTCGCCCCCGACTTCAACGCCGTCCCGGAGCAGCTCGCGGAGGTCTTCTCCGCGCGCCCCGAGGTCTTCGCGCACAACGTCGAGACGGTGCCGCGGATCTTCAAGCGGATCCGGCCCGGCTTCCGCTACGAGCGTTCGCTGGGCGTCATCACGGCCGCCCGCGACTACGGGCTCGTCACCAAGTCGAACCTGATCCTCGGCATGGGCGAGACCCGCGAGGAGGTCAGCGACGCGCTCCGGCAGCTGCACGAGGCCGGCTGCGAGCTGGTCACCATCACGCAGTACCTGCGGCCCTCCGTGCGCCACCATCCGGTGGAGCGCTGGGTGAAGCCGCACGAGTTCGTCGAGCTGAAGGAGGAGGCCGAGCAGATCGGCTTCTCCGGCGTGATGTCCGGTCCGCTGGTACGGTCCTCCTACCGCGCCGGGCGCCTCTACCGGATGGCCGTCGAGAAGCGTGGCTCCTTCGTCGCCACCCAGGCGGTCTGACGCGACGTCACCTCTCTTGCGCCGTACGGCCGCAAGCCGAGTGTGTGAACTCACGCACAAGTACCTACTGACCAGTACTGACCGATATGACGCGGTCCCGGCCGTCCCCGCAGATGAGGACGTACGTCGGGGCCGCGTCAGCGTTTCGGCCCCCCGCACCGAGGTTTCATTCGCGTTTGACCGCTCGGTCACGCCCTGGTAACACCAAACAGTGACGCTGCTATCACGTCACGTGCACCACTGTCCCGTAAACCCCGTACCCGAAGCCGTCCTAGGGGGACACCCGTCATGCAGGCCGCGCCCGTCCGCGCCACCGCGATCCCGACCTTCAGCACGGCGCTGCGCGCCGTCGAGTCGCTGCTCCTGAGCAGTGGTCAGCGCACCGCCCGTCGCAACGCCTGGACCTCCGTGCTGGAGGACCGCCGTCGCGCCAAGGACCGGGTCGAGGCGCAGCGCGTCCTCGAAGCGGTCACCTCCGTCCGCCCCTGACCCGACCCCTCCCCGCACTCCCCACACCTCCCCTCCTGCCGTCGTAGGCGCTCCTGGGGGCACGTAGACTTCCTGGCATGGCGAGAAGTGACAGCGCGGCGGACGCCGCTAACCCCGGGCGACTGAAGCAGATCGCCCTGACGTTCAAGATGACCCGCAAGGCCGACAAGACGATCGGTTTCGTGCTCGCGGGCGTCTTCCTCCTCACCTTCGGCGTCTTTCTCGCGATCGGCTTCCTGATCGGCCACCCGGTCTACCTGGGCATCCTCGGCTTCCTGCTCGCCTTCCTGGCGACGGCGATCGTGTTCGGACGCCGGGCCGAGCGGGCCGCCTTCGGTCAGATGGAGGGCCAGCCGGGCGCGGCCGCGGCCGTCCTGGACAACATCGGCCGGGGCTGGACGACGACCCCCGCGGTGGCGATGAACCGCAGCCAGGACGTGGTGCACCGAGCCGTCGGCAAGGCCGGCATCGTCCTGGTCGCCGAGGGCAACCCGAACCGGGTGAAGAGCCTCTTGGCCGCCGAGAAGAAGAAGATGAACCGCATCGTCGCGGACGTGCCCGTGTACGACGTGATCGTCGGCACCGGCGAGGGCCAGGTCGAGCTGAAGAAGCTGCGCACCACCCTGCTGAAGTACCCCCGCGTCCTGGCCGGCCCGCAGGTCACCGCCACCAACGACCGGCTGCGCGCGCTGGGCGACCTGATGAGCAACATGCCGCTGCCGAAGGGGCCGATGCCCAAGGGCATGCGCCTGCCGAAGGGCGGCGGCGGCAAGGCCCGCTGAGCCTCACCGCTGCGTACGGCCTCCCCCACGTGCACGAGCAAGGGGCGCCCGGATCACTCCGGGCGCCCCTTGCTCGTGCAAGCACCGCGTACCGCGTGAGGGCGTGCGCCGTACCGCGTGAGGGTGTGCGCCGTACCGCGTGAGGGTGTGCGCCGCGTCTCAGCCGCGCACTTCCACCGTTCGGGCCAGCCGGTCGTGCAGGCCGCGGCCGTCGCGGTCCCAGATCAGGGCCGGCACGGCCAGGCAGAGCAGAACCGTGCGCACCGCGGAGCGCACGGGGCTGACCGCGCCGGTGTCGACGGATGCCACCCGCAGGCCGAAGAGGCGCTTGCCCGGCGTGAAGCCGAGGGTGGTGACGGTCAGGAGGCTCATGACCAGGAAGATCAGCAGCGCCCAGTTGCCGGTCGCGGGCCGGTAGCCGTCGGTGATCAAGCTGTATGCGATCAAGACGCTGAGGCCCCAGTCGACGGCGAGCGCGCCCAGCCGCCGGCCGGGACGGGCGATCGAGCCCGGTCCGTGCTCCGGCAGTCCGAGCTGCTCGCCCCGGTATCCGAAGTCGACACCGGCGTCCTCGGCGGCCGCGCGCGGGCCGGACAGCCACGAGCCGATTGCATCCCTGTTGTCCACGCGTCCACGGTACTGCGCCCGTTTCGCGATACGGACAGGTGGGGTACACCGGACGGGGTCCGGTTAACTTGTGCGAAACAAATGGGTCACGCACGAGAAACCACCCGTCCCTAGGGTCGACGACAGCGTGTGCCACCGCACTGGCAGCACGAACGAACTACCACCCCGGCTCGACGGCCGGGAGTAGGAGGAGCTGGATGTTCCAGAACGCCGACGAGGCCAAGAAGTTCATCGCGGACGAGGACGTCAAGTTCGTCGACGTCCGCTTCTGCGACCTGCCGGGCGTCATGCAGCACTTCACGCTGCCCGTCGAGGCGTTCGACCCGGACGAGGAGCTCGCCTTCGACGGCTCCTCGATCCGCGGCTTCCAGGCCATCCACGAGTCCGACATGGCGCTGCGCGCCGACCTGTCGACCTCGCGCGTGGACCCGTTCCGCCGTGACAAGACGCTGAACATCAACTTCTTCATCCACGACCCGATCACGGGCGAGCAGTACTCCCGTGACCCGCGCAACGTGGCGAAGAAGGCGGAGGCCTACCTGGCGTCGACCGGTATCGCCGACACCGCGTACTTCGGCCCCGAGGCCGAGTTCTACGTCTTCGACAGCGTGCGCTTCTCGACCAGCGCGAACGAGTCCTTCTACCACATCGACTCCGAGGCCGGCGCCTGGAACACCGGCGCGGTCGAGAACAACCGCGGTTACAAGGTCCGCTACAAGGGCGGCTACTTCCCGACCCCGCCGGTCGACCACTTCGCCGACCTGCGTGCGGAGATCTCCCTGGAGCTGGCCGCGTCCGGCCTCCAGGTCGAGCGCCAGCACCATGAGGTGGGCACCGCCGGCCAGGCCGAGATCAACTACAAGTTCAACACGCTGCTCGCCGCGGCCGACGACCTCCAGCTCTTCAAGTACATCGTGAAGAACGTCGCCTGGCGCAACGGCAAGACCGCGACCTTCATGCCGAAGCCGATCTTCGGCGACAACGGCTCGGGCATGCACGTCCACCAGTCGCTGTGGGCGGGCGGCTCCCCGCTGTTCTACGACGAGGCCGGTTACGCGGGCCTGTCGGACATGGCCCGCTACTACATCGGCGGCATCCTCAAGCACGCCCCGTCGCTGCTGGCCTTCACCAACCCGACGGTGAACTCCTACCACCGCCTGGTCCCGGGCTTCGAGGCGCCGGTCAACCTGGTGTACTCGCAGCGCAACCGCTCCGCAGCGATGCGCATCCCGATCACCGGCTCCAACCCGAAGGCCAAGCGCGTCGAGTTCCGCGCGCCCGACTCCTCCGGCAACCCCTACCTCGCCTTCTCCGCCCTGCTGCTCGCGGGTCTGGACGGCATCAAGAACAAGATCGAGCCGGCCGAGCCGATCGACAAGGACCTCTACGAGCTGGCCCCCGAGGAGCACGCGGGCGTCGCGCAGGTCCCGACCTCGCTCCCGGCCGTCCTGGACCGCCTGGAGGCGGACCACGAGTTCCTCCTCGCCGGCGACGTCTTCACGTCCGACCTGATCGAGACGTGGATCGACTACAAGCGCACGAACGAGATCGCCCCGCTGCAGCTGCGCCCGCACCCGCACGAGTTCGAGCTGTACTTCGACGTGTGATCGGCCCGGGCCCGCAGGCCCGTGGTGACGCCCCCGTTTCCTGTTTCTCAGGACGGGGGCGTCGTCGTATGGTTTCTGGCACTGCTGTTCGAGAACGGGTGACGGGGAGACACGGGGATGCCCGAACAGGACGACACGGAGCGGGAGTTCGACCTCAGGTGGGCGGACGCCGCACCCCACAAGGAGCCCTCCGCGCGCGCCCGCATGCTGGCCGCCCGCTGGAAGGAGGACCCTCCGCGACCGGTGCCGTTCCGGGGGGACCCGGGTCCGGCGGCCCCTCAGCGGTCTTCATGGCTGTCGACGGCGCTGGTGCTGGGGTGCGTGGCGGGCGTGATCCTCCTGCTCGGGTGGGTGCGGTTGATCTCCAACTTCTGAGCCGGCATTCCTTTGCTTCCCGCAGGGTCGATCCGGGCCTGCCCATGGCGGGCGCAGGCGCACAATGGGCAGTGGGGCGAGTGCCTGACTGCGGGGTGGTGCAGATGCGGAGCCGTTTCCGGAGCGACCGTGGGCTGACCGTGCGGATGACGGTCACCCTGTTCCTGCTCGGACTGCTGTACGTGGCGTTCTTCGTCGCGCTGATCGTGTTGCTGAAGTCGTGGGTGCTGGTGGTGGCGCTGATCGCCGCCATGTTCGTCGCGCAGTTCTGGTTCTCCGACCGGATCGCCCTGTTCGCGATGCACGGGCGGGTCGTGGAGCGGGAGGAGTATCCCGAGCTGCACGCCGTCGTGGACCGGCTGTGCGCCCTGTCGGACATGCCCAAGCCGGTCGTCGCCGTGTCGGCCATGGACATGCCCAACGCGTTCGCCACCGGGCGCAATCCCCACAACGCGGTGGTGTGCGTGACGACGGGACTGCTGCGCCGACTGGAGCCGGCCGAACTGGAGGGCGTGCTCGCGCACGAGCTGTCACACGTGGCGCACAAGGACGTGGCCGTGATCACGGTCGCCTCGTTCCTGGGCGTGATCGCGGGGCTGATCGTGCGGTTCGCCTTCTACTCGCAGGTGTTCGGCGGCGGCCGCCGGGACCAGAACACCGCCGCCGTCTTCGCCGCCGTGCTGGGGGTGTCGGCCGCCGTGTACGCGCTCAGCTTCCTGCTGATCAGGGCACTGTCGCGGTACCGGGAGCTGGCCGCCGACCGCGCCGCTGCGCTGCTCACCGGTCGGCCCTCGGCGCTGGCGTCGGCGCTGTCCAAGGTGTCCGGCGACATCGCCCGGATCCCGACCAAGGACCTGCGCACCGCCCAGGCCTTCAACGCGTTCTACTTCACCCCGGCCACCGGCAGGGAGCCCGGCATCGAGCGCTTCTTCTCCACCCACCCGAGCCTGGGGCAGCGCCTCGACCAGTTGGGGCGGATCTCCGCCGAACTGGGCGAGGCGGCCACGCCCGGAAAGGCGGACTGAACGGCATGGGTCTGCTGGACATCCTGCTCGGCCGGACCAAGCCGGTCGAACCGGACCTCGACCAGCTGTTCGCGCTGCCTTCGGCGGCGGTGACGCTGGAGGCGGCCGCCGGGTTCACGCCGACCGGGCGGGGCGCCGTGTGCTTCGCCACCGTCGAGGGCTCGGCCTTCGAGCAGACGCACCGCGAGGTCCAGGCGCTCCTGGACGCGGACACCGAGCGCACCGGGCCG
This sequence comes from Streptomyces sp. NPDC058291, assembly GCF_042880855.1. NCBI lineage: Bacteria > Bacillati > Actinomycetota > Actinomycetes > Kitasatosporales > Streptomycetaceae > Streptomyces > Streptomyces sp. NPDC058291. Next base: position 8,845 of record NZ_JBHVYK010000108.1, on the reverse strand, counting down.
CCGGTGCGGCTCGTGCGGGACGACTACGGCTACTCCTGGCTGGTCTCGGACCGCGCGCCCGACGCGTTGTCGGCGCTGGTCAACGATCTGCACGCGGTGAACACCGCGATGGAGGTCAATGGCTTCGGGCCGCAGCTGCTGTGCTCGCTGGCCGGGTTCGAGGAACGCGCGGGAGGGGGCGCGGGAGCCGATGCCGGAGGCGATGCGACAGCCGGTGTGTCAGGTGTGTCAGGAGATGCCGCAGGGCGGCGGCTGGGGCTCGTGTATCTGTACAAGCGCGGTTCGTTCTACCCGTTCGCGCCGCTGCCCGGGGCCGGGCAGCGGCGCGACAACGCGCTGGAGTTGCAGGTGCGGGCCGCGCTCGCGAACGACCTGCGGATCGAGCAGGACCTGAGCCGCTGGTTCCCGGTGTGGGGCGCCCCCGGCCTCTAGGGCGCCCCACCCCGGTGGACGGCTCCGTACGGTTCTACCTGCCGTGCTCGTGCTCCTGGCAGCGGTGCTCCAGGGGGCGCTCGCGACGGTAGCGGCGCTCCCACTTGGCCTGGGTGTCACGGCGCTCGCGGTAGGCCTTGTACGTGGTCGGCGCCGGTCCCACGCTCGGCGCGGGCCCCGCGGGCGGCGACGACGCGCCGAGCCCGTAGCGGACGTACAGGAAGAGCACGGCGACCGCGGCGAGCCAGTACAGCGGGTTTCCGAATCCCAGGACCACCAGGACGACGGTCCCGGAGAGGACGACGGTGCCCATGGCGGGCCTCCTTCCTGGGCAGGACAGACGATTACCGAGCGTTGCGAAGGGTGCGGGCGACGCCTTCAGAGTAGAGAAACCGTCACTCACCGTGCATCTCCTTTTCTCAGATGCCCGGGGTGGCCGTCACCAGCCCTGCCGCGATCGCCGTGCCCAGGGCCGTGTGGTCGACGACGGTCTGGGCGGCGTAGGCCAGGGCGAACTCGGCGACGGCGCGCTCGAAGGTGTCACCGCCGCCCAGGTAGCCCGCGATGGCCAGCCGGTCGCCGGACCGCGCGTGGGCCCGGGCCAGCGCGGCCCCGCACAGCCGTGCGTACGCCCGCAGGGCGGCTGGCGTCATCTCCGCGACGTCGGCGCAGCCCTTCGTGTCGCGCAGCTGACGCCAGTAGAAGGCGCGCCCCTGCGGCCCGGTCATCCAGCCCAGGAAGACGTCGCCGGCGGCCTGCAGCAGCCGCTGCCCGGCGACGACCCGATGGCCGGGATGGACGTAGGGCCCACCGGGCAGGTGCGCCTCCAGGACGGACGCGCGGGCCTCCTTGATCTGCAGGAGCAGCGGGTCCTCGGCGTCGCGGCCGGCGAGCAGCACCACGAAACAGCGGGTGCCGACGCTGCCGACGCCGACGACCTTGCGGGCGGCGTCGACGAAGCGGTAGCGGTCCAGCAGCAGGCGGCGCTCCTCGGTGAGGGTGGACCGGTAGTCGCTGAAGATCTTGCGCAGCGCGGCGCTGTCGGCGGCGCCCGCGGGTTCGAGCAGTGGCGGGTCGTGGACGATACGGCGCCGTCCGTCGACGGTCTCGGTGAGTTTGCCGAGGGGCTGGAGGCCGGTTCGGCGGCGGGCGCGGGTGAGGCTGGCCCCGGACCGTCCGCGGCGCCGGGCGGGGCGCACCAGGGGCAGGAGCCGCTCGGCGTCGATCCGCTCGTACCAGACGGCGAGTTCGCCCAGCCGGGCCAGCCGTCGCATGGCGTCGCGGTAGGCGGCCACGGCCTCCAGGGCGACGCGGTGCACCCGGGTCTCGGGGTGGCCGTTCTCGCGGGCGGCCACCGCGAGGGAGACGGCGAGCCGTTTGACGTCCCATTCGAAGGGGCCGGGGAACGTCTCGTCGAAGTCGTCGAGGTCGAAGTGCAGCGCCCGTTCCGGGGAGGCGTAGACCCCGAAGTTCGACAGGTGGGCGTCGCCGCACAGTTGCACGGTCAGCCCGGTGTGCGGCTGCGACGCCAGGTCGCCGGCCATGACGGCGGCCGAGCCGCGCAGGAACGCGAAGGGCGAGTCGGCCATCCTGCCGTAGCGGACGGGCAGCAGCTCGGGCAGCCGCTCCCGGTCCTGCCGTTGCAGCACGGCGACGGGGTCGGGCCGGTCGACCGACGGGAGCCAGGCGGCGTGCGCGGACCTGGTGACGCGTTTGCGGGCGGCCTTGCCGCGCCGGGCCCGCTCGGCGGGGGTGGTCACCCGCGTCGCCTTCGCACCACGTCCGCCTCCCGTCCCAGGACCGCTCCAGGACCGCCCGGAGCAGTCGCCCCGAGCGTCGCCGAGCCGTCGCCGAGCTTCTGTTGGCAGTGAAGGCCGCAGCGGGGCCGTCCGCACGCCGGATCCATCGAACGGGTGACGCCCGGGAACGACCGACGACGCGCCGGGACGGCGATCGCGGACGGCGGGCCCGCCGTCGGGTCCGGTTGTCAGTGGTGTCGGGGAAGATGCGGACAGGGACGAGTGGCGGACGACGACATGACGGTGACGGCGTCCGCCCGAGGCCCCGTCCGCCCGAGGCCCGGGCCGACCGGACGGCGGCCGGAGAGCGGCCGTACCAGGCGTCGGGCCGGCCCCTGACGCGACGGGACGGCGCGGGGCGAGGACCGGGCGAAGACGGATGAAGGACGGGTGGAGGACGGGTGGAGGACGGACATGGGTGACGGACAGCGGTACGTCGGCGTCGCGGAGCGGCGGGCCAGGCTGGCGCTGCGGCACCGGCTGGCCCCCGAGGCGCGGGTCACGACGCCCGAGGCGGTGGCCGACGCGTTGGTGGCCCTGCACGGAACCGACCCGGCGACGGTCTACCTGGCGGTCGGCGCCCGCCTCGCCGACCCGTCGGTGACCGTGCCGGAGACGGACCGGGCGCTGTACACGGACCGGAGCCTCGTGCGCATGCACGGCATGCGGCACACGGTCTTCGTGTTCCCGACTGAGTCGACGGCCGTCGTGCACGCCTCGACCGGGCTCGCGGTGGCCGCCCGGGAGCGGGCCGCCCTCGTGAAGGACATGGCGAAGGCCGGCGCCCCGGACGTGGTCTGGCTGAAGGAGGTCGAGGAGTCGGCGTTGGCAGCCCTGGCCCGGCTCGGGCAGGCGACGGCCGCCGAGCTGGCCCGCGAGGAGCCGCGCCTGCGGGAGCAGTTCGTGTACGCGGCCGGCAAGCCCTACGAGGGCGTCCACACCGTGGTGACCCGGCTGCTGAGGGTGCTGGGCGTGGAGGGCAAGGTGGTCAGAGGGCGCCCGCTGGGCTCGTGGACGTCCAGCCAGTTCCGCTGGGCGCTCGCTCCCGAGCATCCCGAACTCCCGTCGGCACAGGCCCAGTCGGAGTTGCTCCGGCGCTGGCTGGCGGCGTGCGGCCCGGCCACGGAGGCCGACCTGAAGTGGTGGACGGGCTGGCGGGTGACGGACCTCCGGCGGGCGCTGACGGCGATCGGGGCACAGGCGGTGACCCTCGACGAGGGCACGGGACATGTCGTCGACGGCGACGTGGATCCCGCGCCCGTCCCCTCGGAGCCGTGGGCGGCCCTGCTGCCGGCGCTGGACCCGACGGCCATGGGCTGGCAGGGCCGGGACTGGTACCTGGCTCCGGAGCTGCGCCCCGCCCTGTTCGACTACAGCGGCAACGTGGGGCCGACGGTGTGGTGGGACGGCCGGGTGGTGGGGGGTTGGGCCCGACGCGCCGACGGGGAGATCGTGTGGCGGGTCCTGGACGCCCAGGGCGTGGGCGGCGAGGCGCTGGCGGCGATCGAGGCCGAGGCGGAGCGACTTGGGGCCTGGCTCGGCTCGACCCGGGTGACGCCGAGGTTCCGGACGCCGCTGGAGAAGGAGTTGGCGGGCTGAGACGGGAGAGGTCGCCCTGTCACTACAGTGCCGGGCGCCGTCTCCACGACGACGCCCGGCACCCGGCTCACCCGCTCACCCGCTCATGGGCTCACCGGCTCACCGGCTCACCGGCTCACCGGCTGTAGCGCATCAGCGCCCGCACCATGTGGCACGTCGTCTCCGACGGCGGGTGGACGCCGATCAGTTCGGCCGTGCTGCGGATCCTCTCGTTCCGGGCCTGGTTCGGCAGGTAGACGCCGAGATCGAGCAGTGCGATGGCGAGACGCATCGCCTTGAGACGACGGTTGTGCGTGACGTACCACTCGCGAGGGCGCCCGGGCGGCAACGGCCGCTTCTGCACGGGCACACAGGGCAGGTCGAGTTGGACGGAACGCTTCGCGGTGGACTGGGTCGCGGACGGCTTCGGCTTCAGTGCGGCAGCGGGCACAGGCATCCTCCTGTCGCGGTCAGGGCCCGATCCGGCGCCTCCGGCGGACCCTCGAACACTGCTTCTATTCTACTGCCCGCCACTGACAAAAGCCCCTGATCACAGGGGCTTTCGGCTCGACTTCGGGCTACCGTGGCAGCCATGGAGATCTGGATCAACCCCGCCTGTTCCAAGTGCCGCAGCGCCCTCACCCTCCTCGACGCCGAGGGCGCGGACTACACCGTCCGCCGCTACCTGGAGGACGTGCCGAGCGAGGACGAGATCAGGGAGGTGCTCGACCGTCTCGGTCTGGAGCCCTGGGACATCACCCGCACCCAGGAGGCCGCGGCCCGCGAACTCGGCCTGAAGGACTGGCCGCGGGACGCGGGCGCGCGCGAACGCTGGATCGGCGCGCTCGCCACCCACCCCGCCCTCATCCAGCGACCGATCATCACGGCGGACGACGGAACCGCGCTCGTGGCCCGCACGGACGAGGCGGTGCGGGACGCCCTGTCCCGGTAGGCCCCTGAACGGCGTCCGACTCCCCTGCACGCGGCGGGAGTTGCAGACGGCCGGCCGGGGCGGAGGGGGCCGGAAGGGGGCCGGGCGGCCGGGATCGGGCCGGCGGGACAGCGCCGCTTCCCCTTCCCCGCCGTGAAGAGGTGGCCCGGGCCATCACCCGACTCGTCTCCGGCTGGAAGTCGCACTCCGGGCACACCTCGCCGACCCCGCCCCGGGCCGTCCGGCCTCCCCTCCCTCCCTTCGCGGCGCCCTCCCTTCGTAGCGTTGTGACGCACGTCACCTCAACTGACTCCGGGGGCCGCTGAGTCACGTCGTTCGGTATCTCGTACATAGCGGCGTACGCTCCCCTATCCCTCAGGAGGCGCGCATGTCGCGCAGGAGAAGTGTCGGCACGAAGAAGAAGATCGCGCTGCTCGTCGGCGCGGCGGCGGTCGCGGGCGCCGGGGCCTTCGCGATGGCGAACACCTCGAACGCCGCACAGACACCGCAGAACGCCACACCGCTGTCGGCCGCCGACTCGACGGTCTGTCAGGGGCTTGCCACCGCCCTCGGCAACAACCAGAAGTTCATCGACGGCCAGCGGGCCGCTCCGGACGCGCAGTCCGAGGCGCGCATCGCCAACCGTGAGGCGGTCATCGCGCAGATCAAGGTCCAGCAGAAGGCGTCCGGGTGCGCCGTCGGGGAGTCGGCTCAGGACTCCCAGACGGGCGGGACCCAGACGGGCGGGGCTCAGGCGGGCGGGGCTCAGGCGGGCGGGGCTCAGGCTGGCCGGCCGTCGCAGGCGGCCACCGCCCCCGCGGGCAACGCCGGGAACGGCGCGAACAACGGGGCCGCGGGAAACGGCGGCGCCGCCGCGTCCGGCCGCCAGGTCTGCAACGGTTCCACGGTCACCCTCTCCGGCGAGGGCGGCGCCCCGGCCGCGTCGAGCAACCAGTTCCCGGCGGGGACCAAACTGAAGGTCACCAACCTGGACAACGACAAGTCCACCACCGTCGAGGTGACCTCGGTCTCCGGCAGTTGCGCCCTGCTCAACAACGCGGCCTTCGAACAGGTCCGTGAGCCGGGCAAGTTCCTCATCCGGCGGGCCCTGATCGAGAAGGTGGGGTGAGGTTCAGCCGCCGAGGAACACGATGAGCCGACGGCCCGCCTCACAGGGCAGGGCGGAGGGCAGCGCGTGGTGCGAGACGTCCGGGAGGACGATCGTCTCCAGATCGCGCACCGTCTCGCCCGCCCGGGCCGTCAGTTCACGGACGTCGTGAGTCCTGCTGTTCGCGGCCACGAGCAGCAGGACCGGCGTCCGGAGCCCGCGCAGCGCGTCCGGCCCCGGGCGCGGACCGGTCACCGGCCGTTCCACCGGACATCCGGCGGCCGTCTCCTGCAGTCGGAGGCAGTCGGGGTCCGGGGCCGTCCCGGCGGTCTCCCACAGCAGGAAGGCGCGCACCCGGCGCGGGTCGGGCCGCACCAGCATCGGCAGGGCGCGCAGCAGGTACGCCGCCTTGTACCCGGCGAAGCACTGGGTCGGGTCGAGGAGGAACAGGCGGCGTACCCGCTCGGGGGCGCGCAGCGCGAGGCGGAGCGCGAGCCAGCCGCCGTAGGAGTGCCCGCCGACGTCCGCCCGGTCGATGCCCAGGCCGGTCAGCACCGCGTCCAGCCAGGCGTCGAGGTCGGCGAGGGTCCGCACCCCGCTCCCTGTGCTGCGGCCCGCCGCCCCGACGAGATCCAGGGCGTACACCCGCCGCACGTGAGCGAGGCCGGACGCCTGGGCGAACCAGGATGCCGAGGTCGCTCCGCCGCCGCCGGGCAGGAGCAGCAGTGCGGGCGCGTCGCGCGGCCCGCACACGTTGACGTACGCCGTGCCGAACGGGGTGGGGATCCGGACGGCCTCGCGGTCGGCCGGCCACTTGGCCATGACGTCGTCGTAGGCCGCCTGGAAGGCGCCGTCGTCGTACGCGCTCATGAAGCCCTGCCCTCCTGCCTGACCGCTGCATGCTGTCCGCATGCCTGCCTGCCTGCCTGGCTCGGATACCATCTCGCTGAGCGAGAGAGTCGCTGAGCGAGATGATACTCGAGGGAGCGCCGCCGATGCCGACCGATGACCCGAGGCTGGAGACCGTGCACCTGCTGCGCGCGGTGACGGTGGAACTCGGGCTGCACAGCGCCCGGTTCGCGCACCGCAACGGCATGCACCCGACGGACGTGCGCGCGCTGATCGTCCTCATGGAGGCGCGGCGGGCCGCCGAGGAGGTCACCGCCGGGCGGCTCGGGGCCGCGCTCGGGCTGAACTCCGCGGGGACGACCGCCCTCGTCGACCGCCTGGAGCGCGCGGGGCACGTGCGGCGGGTGCGCGCCGCGACGGACCGGCGCAAGGTGGTCGTCGAGGTGGACGAGCGCGCGGTGGAGCTGGGTCAGGCCTTCTTCGGGCCGCTCATCGCAGAGGTGGTCGACCTGATGGACGGCTACGACGAGCGGGAGCGGGCCGCGATCCACGGCTTCCTGGCGGGGGTGCGCCGAGCGGCGGCCGAGGCCGGCTGACGGCCGCGCGTGCCCCCTTTCCGGCCGCCCACACCCCTCGCATACGAGCCACCGCCCGCCCCCGCCCGCCCCGGGCCCCTCGTCGCCCGCGCTTGCGCCCGTGGCCCCACCCGTCTCGCGCCGCTACGGCCCTTCCGCGCCCCCTGCGGCCCGCGAACGGCGGTCTGCGGTCTGCGGTCTGCGGTCTGCGGTCTGCGAACGGCGATCTGTGAACGGCGGTCTGCGATCTGCGGTCTGCGATCTGCGGTCTGCGGTCTGCGGAAACACCTCACCGCGTGAACCGCACCACAGAACCACCAGGTAACACGGGGTTCACATTCGAGCAATGATCGGGAAATCGCCTGTTGACAAGCTTCCGGGCAAACAGGCGGCGCCCCAGTGCCGCAGCGCCGCAGCACCCGCAAGTGCGTCAGACACACCCCCGAAGGAAGTGGCCCGTGACCTTCAAGGCTGAGTACATCTGGATCGACGGCACCCAGCCGACGGCTAAGCTCCGTTCCAAGACGAAGATCATCGACGGCGCTCCCGCCGGTCTCGACGCGCTGCCGATCTGGGGCTTCGACGGGTCCTCCACGAACCAGGCCGAGGGCCACGCCTCGGACCGTGTCCTCAAGCCGGTCTTCACCTGCCCGGACCCGGTCCGCGGCGGCGACGACATCCTCGTCCTGTGCGAGGTCCTCAACATCGACATGACGCCGCACGAGTCCAACACCCGTGCCGCGCTCGCCGAGGTCGCCGAGAAGTTCGCCGCCCAGGAGCCGATCTTCGGCATCGAGCAGGAGTACACCTTCTTCCAGGACGGTTACCCGCTCGGCTTCCCCAAGGGCGGCTTCCCGGCCCCGCAGGGCGGCTACTACTGCGGTGTCGGCGCGGACGAGATCTTCGGCCGCGAGGTCGTCGAGGCGCACCTCGACAACTGCCTCGCCGCCGGTCTCGGCATCTCCGGCATCAACGCCGAGGTCATGCCCGGCCAGTGGGAGTTCCAGGTCGGCCCGCTGGCCCCGCTGGAGGTCTCCGACCAGCTGTGGGTGGCCCGCTGGCTGCTCTACCGCACCGCCGAGGACTTCGGCGTCGCCGCCACCCTCGACCCCAAGCCGGTCAAGGGCGACTGGAACGGCGCCGGCGCGCACACCAACTTCTCCACCAAGGCGATGCGCGAGGGCTACGACGCGATCATCACCGCGTGCGAGTCGCTCGGCGAGGGCTCCAAGCCGCTCGACCACGTCAAGAACTACGGCGCCGGCATCGACGACCGTCTGACGGGACTGCACGAGACCGCCCCGTGGAACGAGTACTCCTACGGCGTCTCCGACCGCGGCGCCTCGGTCCGCATCCCGTGGCAGGTCGAGAAGGACGGCAAGGGCTACATCGAGGACCGCCGTCCGAACGCCAACGTCGACCCGTACCTGGTGACCCGGCTGATCGTGGACACCTGCTGCTCGGCGCTGGAGAAGGCCGCCCAGGTCTGATCCCCGCTCTTCCCGAAGGGGCGTCCGCCGGCTCGGCGGGCGCCCCTTCGGGCTGCCCAAGCGCCCCTCCGCCGCCGGTGCCC
>NZ_JBHVYK010000107.1:17036-25129 GCF_042880855.1 Streptomyces sp. NPDC058291 | reverse complement strand
TGCGTGCACAACTTCTCACGCTTCGCACAGCCCACCGAGCTCGACCTCAGCCGCTTCGAGGGCCGGTACCCGGTGGAGCTGTTCGGCGGGGTCCGCTTCCCGGCCGTCGGTGAACTGCCCTACCTGCTGACGCTGGCCGGGCACGGTTTCTACTGGTTCAGGCTGCGCAAGGACGCTGCGTAGAACCCCGAGGCGGGGCGGTTTCCCCTGCCCCGCCCGGGGCACGCATCAGTAACACCCCGACCCCCGCGGGGAAAGGAATGCGACGCCATGGCGGAAACGGTCACTCTCTCCGGCAAGACAGTCCCCGGTCTCCTCGGGTCACTGGAGCCCCTGCTGCGCGAGTGGCTGCCACGGCAGCGCTGGTTCGCCGGCAAGGGGCGTCCGGTGACCGGATTCTCGCTGGTGGCGGCCACCGAGCTGCTGCCGTCCGACTCCCGGCTGGGCCTGTACCACCTGCTGGTACGCGCCCGGCAGGGTTCGGGGCCGGGCGACTGCTACCAGTTGCTGATCGGCGTGCGCGAGGCGCTGCCGCCCCGGCTGGCTCCCGCGCTGCTCGGGCACGTGACCCAGGGGCCGCTGGCCGGGCGGACCGCCTTCGACGCCCTGTACGACGCCCGGTCCGCCGAGGTGCTGCTGGAGGCGCTGCGCACCCGGGCCCGGATCGGCGTGCTGCGCTGCGAGCGGGATCCGGCGCAGGAGATCCGGTCGGGCCTGGTCCCGCGCCGGCTGACGGGCGAGCAGTCGAATTCGTCCGTCGTCTTTGGAGATACGTTCATTCTCAAGCTGCTGCGCCGGGTCGTGCCGGGCGTCAACCCCGACCTGGAGCTGCCGCTGGCCCTGGCCGTCGAAGGCTGCGCCCGCGTGCCCGCGCCGACGGCATGGCTGCAGGCCGACCCGGGCGAGGGCCAGGGAGGCGACGGCCAGGGCGAGGACGAGTCCTACGTCCTGGGGGTGCTCCAGCCGTATCTGCAGGGCGCGGCGGACGGCTGGGAGCTGGCGCTGCGCGAGCTGGCCAAGGGCGAGGACTTCGTCGCCGAGGCCCGGGCGCTGGGCCGGGCCACGGCCGAGGTGCACGGGGCGCTGGCCCGGGCGCTGCCCACGGCGACACTGGGTTCGTCCCAGATAGGCCCGATGGTCGACGGCATGACCGAGCGGCTCGACGCGGCCGCGCAGGCGGTGCCCGCGCTGCGCCCGTACGCGCCCGCGCTGCGCACCGCCTTCACCGCTCTGGCCGACCTGGCGGCGGAGGGCCGGACCTGGACCGCCCAGCGCGTCCACGGCGACCTGCACCTCGGGCAGTGCCTGCGGGCGGCCTCCGGGGAGTGGACGCTGATCGACTTCGAGGGAGAGCCGGCCAGGCCGCTGGCGGAACGGCGGATGCCGCAGCCGACCGTGCGGGACGTGGCGGGCATGCTGCGCTCCTTCGACTACGCGGCCCACTCGGCGGACCCGCCCGACCCGGGCTGGGCGCACGCCTGCCGGGCCGCCTACTGCTCCGGATACGCCGAGGCGGCGGGCGTCGACCCACGCACCGACCCCGTGCTGCTACGGGCCTACGAGACGGACAAGGCGGTCTACGAGGTCGTCTACGAGGCCCGCCACCGCCCCGACTGGCTTCCCGTCCCCCTGTCCGCGATACACCGCCTCGCCGCCCCCGACCTGCCTTGAGGAGGCTCCGTTCGTGACTCCCCCGAAGAAGGTCAAGAAGGCCGCCGTGAAGAAGGACCGGCCCGCCGCGCCCGCGCCCGCCGCGTCCGCCGCGCCGGCAACCTCCCCGGCCCCGCCCCCCGCCCAGGTCGCGTCGCCCGAGCCGATCGCACCCCCCGAGCCGGCGGTTTCGCCCGAGCCGGTGCCGTCTCCCGCGCCGGTGCCGTCCCCCGCGCTGGACGCCGGTGACCGTGAGCGTCTCCTGCACGGCTCCCACCACGCCCCGCACGCGGTGCTCGGCGCGCATCCGGCGCCCGGCGGGGTCGTCTTCCGGGCGCTGCGTCCGTACGCCCGGTCCGTCACGGTGCTGGCGGGCGAGCTGCGCGCCGAGCTGCACAACGACGGCGACGGCTTCTTCTCCGGACTGCTGCCCCTGACGGAGGTCCCGGCCTACCGGCTGCTCGTGGCCTACGAGGACACGACCGTGGAGACCGAGGACGCCTACCGGTTCCTGCCCACACTGGGCGAGCTGGACCTGCATCTGATCGGCGAGGGCCGGCACGAGCAGTTGTGGACGGCCCTCGGCGCGCACCCGAGGATCCACCAGGGGGTGAGCGGCACCAGCTTCTCCGTGTGGGCTCCGAACGCGCGCGGTGTGCGGGTGGCCGGCTCCTTCAACTTCTGGGACGGCACGGGCCACCCGATGCGCTCGCTCGGCTCGTCGGGCGTCTGGGAGCTGTTCGTGCCGGGGGTCGGCGAAGGCGAGCTGTACAAGTTCGACATCACCCGGCCGGACGGCTCGCACACCCTGCGCGCCGACCCGATGGCCAGGCGTACCGAGGTGCCCCCCGCGACCTCCTCGATCGTGGACGCCTCGCACTACGCCTGGGGCGACCAGGAGTGGCTGGCCCGGCGGGCCGAGACACCCGTGCACCAGGCCCCGTTCTCCGTGTACGAGATCCATCTGCCGTCCTGGCGGCCCGGCCTCACCTACCGCCAGCTCGGCGACCAGCTGCCCGCCTACGTCAAGGACCTGGGCTTCACGCACGTCGAGCTGATGCCGGTCGCCGAGCACCCCTTCGGCGGCTCCTGGGGCTACCAGGTCACCGGCTTCTACGCGCCGACGGCCCGGCTGGGCACGCCGGACGACTTCAAGTACCTGGTGGACGCGCTGCACCGGGCCGGCATCGGCGTCCTGATGGACTGGGTTCCTGCGCACTTCCCGCGCGACGACTGGGCTCTCGCGGAGTTCGACGGACGTCCGCTGTACGAGCACGAGGATCCGCTGCGGGCCGCGCACCCGGACTGGGGGACGCTGGAGTTCGACTTCGGCCGACGCGAGGTGCGCAACTTCCTGGTGGCCAACGCGGTGTACTGGTGCGAGGAGTTCCACATCGACGGGCTGCGGGTGGACGCCGTCGCCTCGATGCTCTACCTCGACTACTCGCGCGAGCCAGGCCAGTGGACCCCGAACGAGCACGGCGGCCGGGAGAACCTGGACGCGGTGGCCTTTCTGCAGGAGATGAACGCGACGGTGTACCGCCGCAGTCCGGGCGTCGTGACCATCGCGGAGGAGTCCACGGCCTGGGACGGCGTCACGCGGGCCACCGACCAGCCGGGTCCGAGCGGCTTCGGGGGGCTCGGGTTCGGGCTGAAGTGGAACATGGGCTGGATGCACGACTCGCTGGACTACATGAGCCACGAGCCGGTGCACCGCAGGTACCACCACCACGAGATGACGTTCTCGATGGTGTACGCGTACAGCGAGAACTACGTGCTGCCCATATCGCACGACGAGGTGGTGCACGGCAAGCGCTCGCTGGTGTCGAAGATGCCCGGCGACTGGTGGCGGCAGCGCGCGGACCTGCGGGCCTATCTGGCGTTCATGTGGGCCCACCCCGGCAAGCAACTCCTCTTCATGGGGCAGGAGTTCGCCCAGGGCGCGGAGTGGTCGGAGGCGCACGGCCCCGACTGGTGGCTGCTGGACCCGGCGTACGGGGCCGAGGCTGACCACCGGGGCGTCCGGGACCTGGTGCGCGACCTCAACGCCGTCTACCGGGCGACGCCCGCGCTGTGGCAGCTGGACACCGACCCCGCCGGCTTCCAGTGGGTGGTCGGCGACGCGGCCGAGGACAACGTCTTCGCGTTCCTGCGCTACGACGCCGAGGGCTCGCCGCTGCTGTGCGTCAGCAACCTCTCCCCCGTCGTGCGCCACGACTACCTGCTCGGCGTTCCCGACGACGTCCCGGCCTGGCACGAGACGCTCAACACCGACGCGTCGGCGTACGGGGGCAGCGGCGTCACCGGCCCGGACCCGGTCAAGCCGGAGCCGCAGGGCCGCCACGGCCGCCCGGCGAGCATCCGCCTGACCCTGCCCCCGCTGGCGACGGTATGGCTGCGACCGGCATGAGACCCCGCCGCCCTGCACGCCCCGGACCGTGCCGCCCTGCACGCCCCGGACCGTGCCGGGCGGCGCGAACCGTCCCTCCCCCGTGACGGCCGTCCCGACGGCAACGCGAACCGGACGTCGACCGACGGCCGGGGCGGCCCCGCCCCGGTGATCACCGCCGGACGCGGCCGCGCCGGGCCGGATCAGGCGGCCCCCCGCCGTCGGGCCGGCCCGGGACCCCGCCCGGACGAGGGACGGCGACGGCGACGGCGGCTCGAACCGCCACGCCCCCGAGCCCGGGACGCGCAGCGGCCGGCCGACGCCGCCCCGGACGTCGAGGGTGTGGCCACGGCCGGCCCGAGGCCCCGCCCGCCGGGACGAGGGACGGCGACCGTGACGGCGGCTCGAACCGCCACGCCCCCGAGCCCGGGACGCGAAGCGACCGGCCGACGCCGCCCCGGACGTCGAGGGTGTGGCCACGGCCGGCCCGGGACCCCGCCGCCCGCCTACGGGATCGCGGCGGGAGCCGTCACGGACCCGCTGGTCACGGACCCGCTGCCGCCGGGGGCGTGAACGCGTCGGCCAGCGGCTTGGGCAGGGGCCGGCTGTGCAGCACCCCGAGCCGCTGGGTGGCCCGGGTCAGCGCCACGTACAGGTCGCTCGTGCCGTACCGCGCCGGTTCGACCACCAGCACCGAGTCGAACTCCAGGCCCTTCGACTGCCGGGGGTCCAGCAGAACGACCGGCTTCGTCAGGTCCGGCTCCGCGCCCGCGGTGATCCCGTCCAGCCGAGCCGCCAGCTTCCGGTGCAGATCGCGCGGAGCGATGACCGCGAGCCGGCCCTCGGCGGGCGTCAGCTCCGCCACCGCCCCGGCGACAGCGTCGGGCAGGTCGTCGCTCGCGCGCGCCCAGGGCCGCGTTCCCGTCGACCGCACGGAGCTCGGCGGTTCGAAATCCGGGTGCTCGGCGCGCACCACGGCGGCCGCCACCTCCATGATCTCCGCCGGAGTGCGGTAGTTCACGCCGAGACGGGTGTGCTCCCAGCGGTCCTGGACGTACGGCCGCAGGATCCGGTCCCAGGATCCGACGCCGGCCGCCTCGGCGGTCTGCGCCGGGTCGCCGACCAGCGTCATCGAGCGGGTGGGGCTGCGCCGCATGAGCAGCCGCCACGCCATCGGCGACAGCTCCTGCGCCTCGTCGACGATGATGTGCCCGAACGCCCAGGTCCGGTCGGCCGCCGCGCGCTCGGCGGCGCTGCGGTGGTCGTCCTCCTCGTGCCGCTCGGCGAACCGCTCGGCGTCGATGATGTCGTGCGCGGACAGGACCTCGGAGTCCTCCTCGTCCTTGTCCTCGAACTCGTAGGTCCGCGAGGCGTAGGAGACGTCCAGGACGCCCTGGGCGTAGGCGACCTGCGTCTCGCGCTCCCGCTCGGCCAGCGCCCGGGCCACCCGTTCGTCCACGCCGAGCAGTTCGGCGGCCTCGTCGAGGAGCGGCACGTCCGCCACCGTCCACGCCCGGGTCACCGGGCGGCGGATGACGGCCGCGTCGTCGTCCGAGACGTAGCCCACCGGGTCGGCGAGGAAGTCGGCGACCAGACGCTGCGGGGTCAGACGCGGCCACAGCTGGTCGACGGCGGCCCAGACCTCGGGGTTCTCGGCGAGTTCGTCGCGGATCTGGGTGATGTCACTCGGGTCGAGCAGGATCGTGCCGTCGAAGGGGTCCGTGCCGATGCGTTCGGCGACCATGTCGGTGAGCGTGTTCAGGATGTGGCCCTCGAAGTGCTCGCGGGCCGCGTTGTGCGGGAGGTTCGCGGCGCGGGCGCGCTCGCGGGCCATCCGCACCAGACCGTCGTCGAGCATCAGGATCTCGCGGTCGTGCTCGATCGCGATCACCGGTTCGGGCAGCGCCTGTCGGTCGCGTACGACGTCGGCGAGCACGTCCGCCATGTCGGCGCGGCCCTTGACCGCGGCCGCCTCCCGGGTGTCGGTCGCCGTCGCGCGGACGCCGGGGAACAGCTCGCCGACCGTCGCGAGCAGCACGCCGGTCTCGCCGAGCGAGGGCAGCACCTCGCCGATGTAGCCGAGGAAGGCGGGGTTGGGGCCGACGATGAGGACGGCCCGCTTGGCGAGCAGCTCGCGGTGCTCGTACAGCAGATAGGCCGCCCGGTGCAGGGCGACGGCCGTCTTGCCGGTGCCCGGGCCGCCCTCCACGACCAGCACGCCGCGGTGCGGGGCCCGGATGATCTCGTCCTGTTCGGCCTGGATGGTCTGCACGATGTCGCTCATCCGGCCGGTGCGCGCGGAGTCGAGGGCGGCGAGCAGCACGGCGTCGCCGGTGGGGTCCTCGTGGCCGGTGCGGGTGGCGTCGGCCAGGTCGAGGATCTCGTCGTGCAGGGCGGTGACCCGGCGGCCTTCGGTGGTGAGGTGCCGGCGGCGGCGCAGACCCATCGTGGTGTGGCCGGTGGCCAGGTAGAAGGGGCGGGCGATGTCGGCCCGCCAGTCGATGAGGATCGGCGTGCGCTCGTCGTCGTCGGTGCGCAGGCCGATGCGGCCGATGTGGTGGTCGGCGCCCGAGGCGAGGTCGATGCGGCCGAAGCACAGGGAGCCGTCCACCGCGTTCAGCGCGGCCAGCAGCCCGGAGCGCTCGGCCACGAGGATGTCCCGCTCCAGCCGTGCCTGCATGGGCTTGTCGCCCTGGGCGAGGGCGTCCGTGACGCCCGCCTCGGTGACCCCGCGCAGGGCGTCCACGCGTGCGTACAGCCCGTCGACGAATTCCTGCTCGCGCCGCAATTCACCGTCCGGAAAGTCGGTGTTTGACAATTCCACTCCCGCCCGCATATACTGTGCTCACTGAGCTTCTTCGCGACCTTTTCTCTTATGAAGTCGCGAATCATCGAATATACGCAGAGAAATCCCCCGAGCGCAATTGCTCGGGGGATTTCCGCTGTTCGGCCCGGGGCTACAGCACCTCGGACAGCTCCTCCAGAAGCCGCCGCTTGGGGCGCGCCCCCACCATCGCCTTCACCGGCTCTCCGGACCGGAACACCATGAACGTCGGCATCGACAGCACCCTGTAGGCGTTGGTCGTCTCCGGATTCATGTCCACGTTCAGCTGCACCACCTTCAGCCGCTCGCCCTCCTCGGCGGCGAGGGCGGTGAGCACCGGTCCCATCTGCCGGCACGGCGGGCACCAGTCGGCGGTGAACTCCACCAGCACCGGCAGTTCCGCCGCGAGCACCTCCGATCCGAAGTCCGCGTCCGTCACTTCCGCCACACCGTCGGCCTTGATCATCGTGTTCGCCCTCCCAGCTCGCACACCGGATCCGGACCACCCGGAACCGTCGCATCGGCCGCCAGCCTCTCCCGCGCCCGCTCGGCCCTGACCAGCTGCTCGCCGACCTGGGCGCGCACCGCGCGCAGCTCGCCGATCAGCTCGTCCAGCTCTCCCAGCTTGCGCCGGTAGACCGCGAGCGAGGCCGGGCAGGAGTCGCCCTCGGGGTGCCCGGCCCGCAGACACTCCACGAAGGGCCGGGTCTCCTCCAGGTCGAACCCGAAGTCCTGGAGCGTCCTGATCTGCCGCAGCAGCTTCAGGTCGTCCTCGTCGTAGGTCCGGTGTCCGTGGTCGTTCCGCCGGGCGGGCAACAGCCCCCGGGACTCGTAGTACCGCAGCGTCCGGGTCGTGGTCCCGGCCCGCGCGGCCAGCTCGCCGATGCGCATGCCTGCGACGGTACGGCTTGACGCCGACGTCAAGGCAACACCCCGGGAACGGGCGAGGGGAGGGGAAAAGGAAACGGCCCGGCACCGGGCCGAGCAGGGATGAGACCGGGGAAAAGGACCGGGCGGCCGAGCCACGGGGGAGTGCTCGGCCGCCCGGAGACGGTGCGGGCCGGGGGCCCGGGTCGGACGGTGCGGGCTGGTCCCGGGTGTCCGGCCCCGGTTCAGGCGGGGGGCGGCCCCCCCCCGTAGTTGGGCCCGGCGACGGGGTGGAGCAAGCCCATGGGCGGGAAATAAAGCCCCCCAACCCCCGCGGCGGGACCCACCCCCCGGCCGCCCCCG
>NZ_JBHVYK010000107.1:0-17026 GCF_042880855.1 Streptomyces sp. NPDC058291 | reverse complement strand
GGGGCCGGACACCCGGAGTTCGAGGGCCCGGGATCCGGTGTCGATCAGGCCTTGGCGAGTTCCTTCTCGCCGTCCTCGCGCTGCTCGGGCAGCTCCGCCGGGACGGCCTCGTCGCGGTCCTCGTGGTCGAGGAGGGTCTTCTCGTCGAACGGCAGGTCGCCGGCCAGCACCAGCCGGACGCGCTCCTTGTCGATCTCCTGGGTCCAGGTGCCGACCAGGACCGTGGCGACGGCGTTGCCCGCGAAGTTGGTGAGGGCGCGGGCCTCGCTCATGAAGCGGTCGATGCCGACGATGAGGCCCATGCCGTCCACCAGGGCGGGCTTGTGCGACTGCAGACCGCCGGCCAGGGTCGCCATGCCCGCGCCGGTGACGCCGGCCGCGCCCTTGGAGGCGACGAACAGGAACAGCAGCAGCGGGATCTGCTCGCCGATCGACATCGGCGTGCCCATGGCGTCGGCGATGAACAGGGACGCCATGGTCATGTAGATCATGGTGCCGTCGAGGTTGAAGGAGTAGCCGGTCGGGACGGTGATGCCGACCACGGGCTTGCTGACGCCCAGGTGCTCCATCTTCGCGATGAGCCGCGGCAGCGCGGACTCGGAGGAGGAGGTCGACAGGATCAGCAGGAACTCGCGGGCGAGGTACTTGAAGAACGTCAGGATGTTCAGGCCCGTGAAGACCTTCAGCAGCGTGCCGAGCACGATGAAGACGAACAGGAAGCACGTGGTGTAGAAGCCGAGCATCAGGACGGCGAGGCTCTTGAGCGCGTCCACGCCCGCCGAGCCGACGACCGCGGCCATCGCGCCGAAGGCGCCGACCGGAGCGGCCCACATGACCATCGCAAGGATGCGGAAGACGAGCCGCTGGATGTGCTCGACGCCGCGCAGGATCGGCCGGCCGGTCTTGCCCATGCTCTGCAGGGCGAAACCGCACAGCAGCGCGACGAGCAGGGTCTGCAGGACGTCCGGCACGGTGAAGGCGGAGACGATGGTGGTGGGGATGATGCCGAGCAGGAACTCGGTGGTGTCCTTGGCCTCCGCCGAGACCTGCGCCTGGCCGGTCTCCTTCACGGCGTCGGTGATGTGGAGGCCGCTGCCGGGCTCCAGGATGTTGCCGACGACCAGGCCGATGGCGAGCGCCACGAGCGACATGACGACGAAGTAGCCGAGCGCGATGCCGCCGACCTTGCCGACCTTGGCCGCCTTGCGAACGGACCCGATGCCCAGCACGATCGTGCAGAAGATGATCGGCGAGATCATCATCTTGATCAGGCTGACGAAGCCGGTGCCGATGGGCTTGAGCTCGACGGCGAAGTCGGGGGCGGCGAGGCCCACCGCGATGCCGAGCGCCACCGCGATGATCACCGCGATGTACAGGTAGTGGGTGCGGTCCCGCTTGACCACGGGTGCGGCAGGTGCCGTATCGGGGGTGCTGCTGGCGGCCACGGCTGCCCTCCTTGACGTCTTCGTCGGCAATCACCGGCGTGCGGCTCACGTCCGGGGAGTTATGGGGGATGCCGTGACTCTCTCGCGAGCTGTGAGGGCGGTCACCCTTCCGTTCATTTAGTTCATGCTCGGCCGCGGGGGCACACTGACGGCATGCGCATCCCCGACCTGCCCCGACCCCGCAGCCTCGCCGGCCAGCTGTTCGCCATGCAGGCCGTGCTGATCGCGGTGCTCGTCGCGGGATACGCGCTGTTCACGTACGTCAGCGACCGGGACCAGGCGGAGGAGGCGGCGCGCAGCCAGGCCACCGCGGTGGCCCGCTCCGTCGCCGACTCCCCCTCCGTGCGGGCCGCGATCCGCACCGCCCGCCCTACCGCCGAGCTCCAGCCGTACGCGCTGCGGATCATGCGGGACACGGACGTCGACTTCGTCACGATCATGAATCCGCAGGGCGTCCGCTGGACCCATCCGGACGTGACGCAGATCGGCCGGCGCTTCCGCGGGAACACCGCGAAGGCCCTGCGGGGCGAGACGTTCACCGAGACCTACACGGGCACGCTCGGCGCGTCCGTGCGCGCGGTCACCCCCGTGCAGGACGGCGACGGGGACATCGTCGGCCTGGTCAGCGCGGGCATCAAGGTCGAGTCGATCAGCAAGCGGGTGCAGGACCAGGTGACGGCGCTGTTCGCGGTGGCCGGCGGTGCGCTGGTCCTCGGGGCGATCGGCACCTACGTCGTCAACGCGTCCCTGCGTCGGCACACCCACGGCATGAACGCGACCGAGCTGAGCCGGATGCACGACTATCACCAGGCCGCGTTGCACGCGGTGCGCGAAGGGCTGCTGATGCTGGACGGACAGTACAAGGTGGCGCTGATCAACGACGGAGGCCGCGAGCTGCTGGGGGTGTCCGAGGAGGTGGTGGGCAGCTCGGTTGCGGACCTCGGGCTGCCGGCCCCCCTGACGGGCGCGCTGCTGGCCTCCGAGTCCCGGGTGGACGAGGTGCATCTGGCGGCGGACCGGGTGCTCGTCGTGAACACGTCCCCGGTCTCGGGCGGCGAACGCCGCGGCACGGTCGTCACCCTGCGCGATGTGACCGAACTGCAGTCCCTGATGGGCGAGTTGGACTCCGAGCGCGGTTTCACCGAGGCGCTGCGCTCGCAGGCCCACGAGGCGGCGAACCGGCTGCACACGGTCGTCTCGCTGATCGAGCTGGGGCGGGAGCAGGAGGCGGTGGACTTCGCGACGGCGGAACTGGAGCTGGCCCAGGCGCTGACCGACCAGGTGGTCGCGGCGGTCGGCGAGCCGGTCCTGGCGGCGCTGCTGCTGGGCAAGACGGCGCAGGCGAACGAGCGGGGCGTGGAGCTGGTGGTGTCCGACGAGAGCACGCTGGACGACGGTGTGCTGCCGGAGTCCCTGCCCGCCCGCGACCTGGTGACGATCCTGGGCAACCTCATCGACAACGCGGTGGACGCGGCCCAGGGCAGCGTGCGGGCCCGGGTGACGGTGACGGCGTCCACCGAGGGCCCCGAACTGCTGCTGCGGGTGGCGGACACGGGGACGGGGGTGGATCCCGCGCACGCCTCCCTGGTCTTCGAGCGCGGCTTCTCGACGAAGCCGGCCGGGCCGGGCGGCCGGGGCCTCGGGCTGGCCCTGGTCCGGCAGGCCGTGCACCGGCACGAGGGGACCCTGTCGGTGGTGGAGGCCGAGGGCGGCGGGGCCGAGTTCGTGGTGCGCCTGCCGTTGCGCACGACGACCGCGTCCGGGGCGGCCCCCTCGTCGGCCCCGGTATCGACCCCGGCGTCGGGAGGCACAGGATGACGAGCGCGGAGCCGATCAGAGTGCTGGTCGTGGAGGACGATCCGGTCGCCGCGGACGCCCATGTCCTGTACGTCGGGCGGGTCCCGGGGTTCGTGGCGGTGGGCAAGGCGCACACCGGCGCGGAGGCCCGGCGGCTGCTGGACCGCACGCCGGTGGACCTCCTCCTGCTGGACCTGCACCTGCCGGACGGACACGGGCTGCAGCTGGCCCGCTCGCTGCGGGCGGCCGGCTATCACGCGGATGTCATAGCGGTGACGTCGGCCCGCGACCTGACGGTGGTCCGCGAGGGCGTCTCGCTGGGGGTCGTGCAGTACGTGCTGAAGCCCTTCACGTTCGCGACCCTGCGCGACCGGCTGGTGCGGTACGCCGAGTTCCGGGCGGCCGCGGGCGAGGCGAGCGGCCAGGACGAGGTCGACCGGGCGCTCGCGGCGCTGCGCGCGCCCGGCCCCGCCGCGCTGCCCAAGGGCCTGAGCGCCCCGACCCTGGAACGGGTCACGGAGACCGTCCGGCGGGCCGCGGAGGGCCTGACGGCGGCCGGCGTGGCCGAGGCGGTGGGCATCTCCCGGATCACCGCCCGGCGGTACCTGGAACACCTGGTGGAGGCCGGACGGACCGAGCGCAAGCCGCTGTACGGGCAGGTGGGTAGACCGGAGCTGGTCTACCGGTGGGTGCCGGGGTCCGCCAAGGGGCGGTGAGCCGACCCGGCAGGGACCGGGTCACCCGCCGCCGAACGGCACCGCGTACCGCACGACGAACACCCCTCCCCCGATGGACTGGCAGTACCTTGAGGGGCTGCCGGAGACAGACCCACAGCCGTCGCCCGGGCCGCCGCCGTAGTTTCCGACGACCGGTGACTATGTCCGAACACCCGGTAGTCAGCGCGCCCCGCACGCCCTAGCTTGTCCCCCGTGCCCAGACCCGCAGCTCACACCCGCCAGCCCGGTCCTCCCTTCGACGCCCCGGCCGCCCGCAGGATCCGCGTCGCCCTGGGGATGACCCCGGGTCACGTCGCCCAGGGCCTGCGCGCCTCGTACGCCCTTCCGCACGCCACTTCCGACCTGGTGAGCGCCTGGGAACGCGGGGCCCTCACCCCGGAACACATCGAACTCACCGCTCTCGCGGGCGTGTTGTGGTGCTCCCCGGCCGAACTCATCGGGCGTCCCCGCACCCTGCGCGAACACCGCGTCGCCCGGGGCCTGGCGCCCGAGGACGTCGCCCGGGCCGTGGGCCACGCGTTCCCGGCGTACACGCGCATGGAGGAGAGCGGGCAGTGGCGCGGCACCGACCGGCAGTCGGCCGCCCTGGCCGAGCTGCTCGGCCTCTCGCTGCCGGAGCTGGTCACGGTCACCGGCCGGGAGGCCGAGCTCGCCGACCTGCTGCGCACCGCGGCCCGGACGCGCTGGCAGGCGTATGTGAAGCCGGTGGGCAGGATCGTGCCGTTGGACCGGCGGCTCCTCGGGGACGCTCTCCAGGAGCTGCACGAGGACTACCAGGGGCAGATGGTGGCCACGCTGAGCTGGGGCGGCGGCAGCGCGGCCGGGGACGCCAGCGAGGCCGGCCGCGACTTCCTGGACCGCGTCGTCGACGCCTTCTGGACGAGTCTGCGCGACCGGACCGCCTGATCCGTGCCCCGGGACTCCCGCCCCGGACAGAGCGGACGCCGGCGGCCTAGAAGACCGACTCCGCCTCCACGATCCGGTCCGCGGGCACCGTCTTGAGCTCGGTGACCGCTTCCGCCAGGGGCACCATCACCACGTCGGTGCCGCGCAGCGCCGTCATCCGCCCGAACTGGCCGCGGTGCGCGGCCTCCACGGCGTGCCAGCCGAAGCGGGTGGCGAGGACGCGGTCGTAGGCCGTCGGGACGCCGCCGCGCTGGACGTGGCCGAGGATGACCGGGCGGGCCTCCTTGCCGAGCCGCCTCTCCAGCTCGTAGGCCAGGGCGGTGCCGATGCCCTGGAACCGCTCGTGGCCGAACTGGTCGATCGCGCCCTTGCTGTAGTCCATCGTGCCGTCGGCCGGGTGCGCGCCCTCCGCGACGCAGATCACCGCGAACTTCTTGCCGCGCGCGAACCGCTCCTCGACCATCTTCACCAGGTCGGCGGGGTCGAAGGGGCGCTCGGGCAGGCAGATGCCGTGCGCGCCCGCCGCCATGCCGCTCTCCAGCGCGATCCATCCCGCGTGCCGGCCCATGACCTCGACGACCATCACCCGCTGGTGGGACTCCGCGGTCGTCTTCAGGCGGTCCATCGCCTCCGTCGCGACGCCGACCGCCGTGTCGAAGCCGAAGGTGCGGTCGGTGGAGGAGATGTCGTTGTCGATGGTCTTCGGGACGCCGACCACCGGCAGTCCGGCGTCGGACAGCATGCGCGCCGCGGTCAGCGTGCCCTCGCCGCCGATCGGGATGAGGGCGTCGATGCCGAAGTCGTGGATCATGTCGGAGGCGCTCTCGCACGCCTCGCGCAGCCGGTCGCGCTCCAGCCGGGACGAGCCGAGGATGGTGCCGCCGCGGGCCAGGATGCCGCTCACCGCGTTGAGGTCGAGCCCCCGGTAACGGCCGTCCAGCAGCCCGGCGTAGCCGTCCTCGAAGCCGATGACCTCGTCGCCGTAGTTGTCCACGGCGCGGTGCACGACCGACCGGATCACTGCGTTCAGGCCGGGGCAGTCGCCGCCTGCGGTGAGAACTCCGATGCGCATCGTGCTGTGTCTCCTGCTCGCTGTCGTTGCCGGTGAGCCGGATTCGATTGTTTCACGCCGCTGAGCGGCCTGTCTCTTGACGGGCGCCTTAACCACGGCCGGGGGTATTGTCAAGAGGGATGCTCACCTAGGTGGGCGATTTTTGTGCGCCGGAGGGAGCACCCGGACGGGGCGCCGGACACGGCGCCCGACGAACTGCCCCGGAACGGAACGGAGAGCTCGCGTGACCCGCAGCGTGTACGTGACCGGTATCGACCGCGGCGACGGCCGTCAGGTCGTCGAGCTGGGGGTCATGGAGCTCCTGACCCGGCAGGTCGACCGGGTGGGCGTCTTCCGTCCCCTCGTCCACGACGGGCCCGACCGGCTCTTCGAGTTGCTGCGCGCCCGCTACCGGCTGGCCCAGGATCCGGCCACCGTCTACGGCATGGACTACCACGAGGCGTCCGCCCTCCAGGCCGAACAGGGCGCGGACGAACTGGTCTCCACCCTCGTCGAGCGGTTCCACCGGGTCGCCCGCGCCTACGACGTCGTGCTCGTCCTCGGCACGGACTACGCCGACACGCAGTTCCCGGACGAGCTGGCGCTCAACGCGCGCCTGGCCAACGAGTTCGGCGCGTCCGTGATCCCGGTCGTCGGCGGTCGCAAGCAGACCGCCGAGTCGGTGCTCGCCGAGACCCGCAACGCCTACCGCGCGTACCAGGGCCTCGGCTGCGACGTCCTGGCCATGGTGACCAACCGGGTCGCCCCCGAGGACCGGGAGGAGATCGCCGCCGGTCTCGGCGCCCGGCTGCCGGTTCCCTGCTACGTCGTGCCCGACGAGCCCGCGCTCTCCGCGCCGACCGTCGCGCAGATCAGCCACGCCCTGGGGGCCCGGGTCCTCCTCGGCGACGACTCCGGGCTGGCCCGCGACGCGCTCGACTTCGTCTTCGGCGGGGCGATGCTGCCGAACTTCCTCAACGCCCTGACGCCGGGCTGCCTGGTCGTCACCCCCGGCGACCGGGCCGACCTGGTCATCGGCTCGCTGGCCGCGCACAGCGCCGGCACCCCGCCGATCGCCGGTGTGGTGCTCACGCTGGGCGAGGTCCCGACCGACGAGGTCCTCACCCTGGCCGCCCGGCTGGCCCCCGGCACGCCGGTCGTGTCGGTGCCCGGGACCAGCTTCCCCACCGCGGAGCAGTTGTTCTCCCTGGAGGGCAAACTGAACGCGGCCACCCCGCGCAAGGCCGAGACCGCGCTGGGCCTGTTCGAGCGGCACGTCGACACGAGCGAGCTGCTCAAGCGGGTCTCCGCGCCCAGCAGCGACCGCGTCACGCCGATGATGTTCGAGCACAAGCTGCTGGAACAGGCCCGCTCCGACAAACGCCGGGTGGTGCTCCCCGAGGGGACCGAGGAGCGCGTCCTGCACGCGGCCGAGGTGCTGCTGCGCCGGGGCGTGTGCGACCTGACGCTGCTCGGGCCCGTCGACCAGATCCGCAAGAAGGCCGCCGACCTCGGCATCGACCTCGGCGACTGCGCGCTGATCGACCCGGCGACCAGCGATCTGCGCGACGCCTTCGCGGAGAAGTACGCCGCCCTGCGCGCCCACAAGGGGGTCAGCGTCGAGCTGGCCTACGACGTGGTCTCCGACGTGAACTACTTCGGCACGCTCATGGTCCAGGAGGGCTTCGCCGACGGCATGGTCTCCGGCTGCGTGCACTCCACGGCCGCCACGATCCGGCCCGCCTTCGAGATCATCAAGACCAAGCCGGACGCGGACATCGTCTCGTCGGTGTTCTTCATGTGCCTGGCCGACAAGGTCCTCGTCTACGGCGACTGCGCGGTCAACCCCGACCCGGACGCCGGGCAGCTCGCCGACATCGCCATCCAGTCGGCCGCGACCGCCGCCCGGTTCGGCGTGGAGCCGCGGATCGCGATGCTGTCGTACTCCACCGGCACGTCCGGCTCGGGCGCGGACGTCGACAAGGTGCGGGAGGCGACCGAGCTGGTGCGCGGGCGGCGGACCGACCTGAAGATCGAGGGGCCCATCCAGTACGACGCCGCCGTCGAGCCGACCGTCGCCGCGACCAAGCTGCCGGGCTCCGAAGTCGCCGGTCAGGCGAGCGTGTTGATCTTCCCGGACCTCAACACGGGCAACAACACCTACAAGGCCGTGCAGCGTTCGGCCGGCGCGATCGCGGTCGGGCCGGTGCTGCAGGGGCTGCGCAAGCCCGTCAACGACCTGTCCCGGGGCGCTCTCGTCCAGGACATCGTCAACACCGTCGCCATCACGGCGATCCAGGCCCAGAGCCCGTCCGAGACCTCCAGCGAGAAGGCGACCGATCTGTGAGCGCGACCCGCGTCCTCGTCCTCAACTCCGGCTCCTCGTCGGTGAAGTACCAGCTGCTCGACATGCGCGACAGCAGCCGGCTGGCGAGCGGGCTCGTCGAGCGCATCGGCGAGCGGTCCTCCCGGCTGAAGCACACCCCGCTCGCCACCGGCGGCGGGAGCCGTGAGCGCAGCGAGCCGATCGCCGACCACGAAGCCGCCCTGAAGGCCGTGGCCGATGAGCTGGCGAAGGACGGGCTGGGCCTGGACTCCCCCGAACTGGCCGCCATCGGGCACCGCGTGGTGCACGGCGGCAAGCACTTCACCCGGCCGACGGTGATCGACGCCGCGGTGCTCGCCGAGATCGAGCGGCTGATCCCGGTCGCCCCCCTGCACAACCCGGCCAACCTCACCGGCATCCGCACGGCGACGGCCCTGCGCCCCGACCTGCCCCAGGTGGCCGTCTTCGACACGGCCTTCCACACCACGATGCCGGAGGCGGCCGCGCGCTACGCGATCGACGTGGAGACCGCCGACGCGCACCGGGTGCGGCGCTACGGCTTCCACGGGACCTCGCACGCGTACGTCTCCCGGGCGACGGCGAAGCTGCTGGGCAAGGCCCCCGAAGAGGTGAACGTCATCGTGCTGCACCTCGGCAACGGGGCGTCGGCGTCGGCCGTGGAGAAGGGCCGGTGCGTGGACACCTCGATGGGGCTGACGCCCTTGGAGGGGCTCGTGATGGGTACGCGTTCGGGAGACGTCGACCCGGCCGTCATCTTCCATTTGGCGCGCGTCGGCGGAATGTCCATCGACGAAATCGATGCTCTTCTCAACAAGAGGAGCGGTCTCGTAGGGCTGTGCGGCGACAACGACATGCGGGAGATCCGGCGCCGGATCGACGAGGGCGACGAGCAGGCGAAGCTCGCGTTCGACATCTACATTCACCGGCTGAAGAAGTACATCGGCGCTTATTACGCCGTACTCGGTCGGGTGGACGCGGTCGCGTTCACCGCCGGGGTCGGCGAGAACGCGGCGCCGGTGCGGGCGGCGGCGCTCGCGGGGCTGGACTCCCTGGGCCTGGCGGTGGACGGCGAGCGGAACGCCGTACGCGGCGACGGGCCGCGGCTGATCTCTCCGGCGGGCGCCCGGGTGGCGGTCGCCGTGGTGCCGACGGACGAGGAACTGGAGATCGCCACACAGACTTACGCACTGGTGAAAACCACAAACTGAGCAGGAAAGCAACTGAGCGTACTCCTGCCCATTTGTATCTTCCGCCAGACGGAATATTCCGTAGCGAAACAAACCGATAGGATCGCCTCATGCGCCGTTCGAAAATCGTCTGTACTCTCGGCCCCGCGGTCGACTCCCACGACATGCTCGTGTCCCTGATCGAAGCCGGCATGAACGTGGCCCGCTTCAACTTCAGCCACGGCACGCACGCCGAACACCAGGGTCGCTACGACCGGGTGCGGGCCGCCGCCAAGGAGACCGGCCGGGCCATCGGCGTCCTCGCCGACCTCCAGGGCCCGAAGATCCGTCTGGAGACCTTCGCCGAGGGTCCCGTCGAGCTGGTGCGCGGTGACGAGTTCACCATCACCACCGAGGACGTCCCCGGCGACAAGACGATCTGCGGCACGACGTACAAGGGCCTGCCGGGCGACGTCTCGCGCGGCGACCAGGTCCTCATCAACGACGGCAACGTCGAGCTGAAGGTCCTCGACGTCGAGGGCCCGCGGGTGCGGACGATCGTCATCGAGGGCGGTGTCATCTCCGACCACAAGGGCATCAACCTGCCCGGCACGGCCGTCAACGTGCCCGCGCTCAGCGAGAAGGACATCGAGGACCTGCGGTTCGCGCTGCGCATGGGCGCCGACCTGGTCGCCCTGTCCTTCGTCCGGGACGCCAAGGACGTCTCCGACGTCCACCGGGTCATGGACGAGGAGGGCCGCCGGGTCCCCGTCATCGCCAAGGTCGAGAAGCCGCAGGCGGTGGACAACATGGAGGACGTCGTGATGGCGTTCGACGGTGTGATGGTCGCGCGCGGCGACCTCGCCGTCGAGTACCCGCTGGAGCGGGTCCCCATGGTGCAGAAGCGCCTCATCGAGCTGTGCCGGCGCAACGCCAAGCCGGTGATCGTGGCGACCCAGATGATGGAGTCGATGATCACCAACTCCCGTCCGACCCGCGCCGAGGCCTCCGACGTGGCCAACGCGATCCTGGACGGCGCGGACGCGGTCATGCTGTCGGCCGAGTCGAGCGTGGGCGCGTACCCGATCGAGACCGTGAAGACGATGTCGAAGATCGTCACCGCGGCCGAGCAGGAGCTGCTCAGCAAGGGCCTGCAGCCGCTGGTGCCGGGCAAGAAGCCGCGCACGCAGGGCGGTTCGATCGCCCGCGCCGCGTGCGAGATCTCCGACTTCCTCGGCGGCCGGGGCCTGGTGGCCTTCACGCAGTCCGGCGACACCGCCCGCCGGCTGTCCCGCTACCGCGCGTCCCAGCCGATCATCGCCTTCACCACGGACGAGGGCACCCGCAACCAGCTGACGCTCAGCTGGGGCGTCGAGTCGCACATCGTCCCGTTCGTGAACACCACCGACGAGATGGTCGACATGGTGGACCAGGAGATCGCCAAGATCAACCGGTTCAGCCCGGGCGAGATCGTCATCATCACCGCCGGCTCGCCCCCCGGCGTCCCCGGCACCACCAACATGCTCCGCGTCCACCACCTCGGCGGCGGCTCCCGCGACTGAGCGGACGGCGACCCCGTGACGGGGCCCGTACAGCGCTGAGGGCGCCTCCCTGCGACAGGGAGGCGCCCTCCGTCTTCGCCCGCAGCATCACGCGGCGGGCGACGCTCCCGCTCCGACCGTCTCCCGCAGCCACGCGTGGTCGCGCAGCTCCGGATGAGCGGTCGTGATCAGCCGGAACGCCTCGCTCTTGGCCCGAGCGGCGAGTTGGCGCAGCTCGTCCCAGGTCAATTCGGCCACGGCCGAGGCGTAGTTCGTCGTAAGGGTGACGACCTCCGGTCCCCGGCTGAGCGAGAACACGTGCTTGGTCACGCTCGTCTCCACCGCGATGCCGCTCCGGGCTTCCAGCTCCCTCCTCGCGTACTCCAGCATCAGCGCGAAGTCGACGACGGGCAGTCCCGGCGTGCGCAGGCTGAGATCCACACCGTGCACGACGAGCTGTACGTCTGCCAGGAAGTAGCTGATGCAGAAGTCCGCGCCGGTCAGCTCCGGGTGCTCCGGCCGGTGCGGGTGCTCCGGTCGCCGGCCGGGCGACCAGAAGACGTCGTCCGCGCGGGGCTCGAAGGCGAAAGCGATCATCTTTTCCCTGCTCCCGCCGGCACACGACTGTGCCTCCGCCGGGTATGAACCCGGCGGAGGCACAGTCGTCTCGCGGCTCCCGGAATGGTCTGGGTGCTGACGGTCAGTTCGCGGTCGTGTACTGGTGCAGTCGGGGGATGGTGAGCGTGCCGCCGAACTGGCCCGCCTGCTGGACCTTGGCGTTGGTGAAGTAGATCAGCGGGATGTTCAGCGGAGGCGGGCTCTTCGGGCTGAACGTCACCGGGATCAGGCCGAACAGGTTGCCGGAGATGCTCTCCGTGTACATGATCGTGTCGCCGTCCTTGATGGTGGACGTGGTGCCCTTGCCGGCCTGCACGTGGTAAGTGCGGCCCGCCTGCTTGTCGTTCACCGTCTGGTGCAGGTCGCCGATGTCGGTCCCGCCGGAGATGACGTACTTGAGCACCTCCTTGACGGTGCCGTTGGCCGTCTTCACCTTGACGATGCCCTGGTAGTCGGCGCCCTTGAGGAGCAGCGAACTGGCGTTGAGGAACCAGGGGTCGTCCGGCAGCCTGACCTTGTTGTCGATGCCGCCCTCGTCGTCGGTGGCGGCGGGGCAGTCGTCGGCGTTCGTGGTGGCGCTCGCGGAGGGGCTCGGCGAGGCCGTGGCGTCGGCGGCGGTGTCCTTCGCGTCCTTCGCCGTGTCCTCTACCGCGTCCTTCGCCGTGTCGGCGGTGTCCTTGACGGTGTTCTTCACCGTGTCGGCGCCGCCGGAGTCCTTGGACGTGCCCGAGGAGCCCTTGTCCGAGGAGCCCTTGTCCGAGGAACCGGAGGAACCCGAACCCGACGTTCCCGAAGACCCGGAGGAGCCCGAACCGGCGGCAGGAGCCGAGGCCTCGGCCGAGGGCGAGGCGGACGGGGACGGGCTCGCGGTGGCCGTGTCGCCGGACTTCTTGCCGTCGAACAGGTCCGTGAGGGCGTCGCCGACGGTCTCCAGGACGTTCTTGCCCGTGTCGGCGGCCGACGGGGTCGTCGCGGCGGTGTCGCCGGACGTCGCCGACTTCGCGGGCGAGGAGGACGCGGACGGGGCGGGCTCGGCCGCATCGCCGGAACCTGAATCCGACGAGGAGGAGCCGCCCTTGTCACCCGAGGAACCGGAGGAATTGGAGGAACCGGAAGTGTCCTTCGAGCCGCCGGAGTCGCCCTCGGCGCCGTCCGAGGAGTCCTTGGAGTCGTCCTGGGAACCGCTCTTGGAGTCGTCGGGGGACTCGCTCGCGCTCGTCGAGGCCGACGGCGACGGAGAGGCCGACGCGGAGGCGTCCGTGTCCTCCAGGGCCGCCACACAGTCCTTGTACTCGTCGATCGTGAGGTTCTTGGACGACGGCTGGTCGTCGGCGTTCGCGAGGGTGGGGGTGAAGCCCATGCCCATGAGGACCGCCGTCGGCATGGCCGCCAGGGCTATCGCCTTGCCCGCGGGCATGTGGAACCTGGTGAACAGCGGCTTCCTGGGCGCCGCGTGCCGCGGCCCGGTGGTTCTCACGCAGGCAGCGTCCACATCGCTCCCGGTGGACACCTCGTCAGCCGGCACTGTGCCTCCCGTTCGCCCCGTTGGCCGGGCTCGTTCCTGACAGATCGTGCAG
The DNA here is from genome assembly GCF_042880855.1 of Streptomyces sp. NPDC058291. Lineage (NCBI taxonomy): Bacteria > Bacillati > Actinomycetota > Actinomycetes > Kitasatosporales > Streptomycetaceae > Streptomyces > Streptomyces sp. NPDC058291. The sequence goes on along the minus strand of NZ_JBHVYK010000107.1, from coordinate 3,841 downwards.
GTCGCGCGGCTCGCCCGGTCCCTCGCCCTTGCTGAAGGACGGCCTCTCGGCCACGCCGGGACCTGTGCTGTACGGGTTCGCGCCGAGGTCGCCCGCCGGGGCGGGGCCGCCGGGGTACGCGCCCTCGGGGGCGTCTCCGGCGTTCGCGCCGGCCTCCGGCGCCGGGGCCGGGGCGGGCGGTGCGCCCGGGGCCCAGGACACCGCCATCGCGCCGCCGACGAGGGCGAACAGGAAACCGATGAGGAAGCCGCCGAGGTTGGACACCGGGATGGACACCAGACCCAGCAGGATCGCCGCGACGCCCGCGAAGACCTGCACGTGCTTCTGGAACCACAGACTGATGCCCAGGACGCCCAGCAGCACGCCGATGATCAGCGAGCCCGCGCCCGCGGTGGTCGCCATCGCCAGAGTCAGGTGGCCCACCTGGAGGTGGGCGTAGGGGAAGTAGGCGATGGGGAAGCCGGCGAGAAGAACGAACAGGCCCGCCCAGAAGGGCCTGGTGCCTCGCCAGGCGCGGAACTGCTGCCTCCGGCGGGTGAACTGGCCGGGTGCGGCAGGGGTCTCGGCGCTCATGGAAAACAGCTCCCTGGTGCGGCGTTTCTGTGGTGGTGAGTCGTGCTGCCGGTGAGGACCCGGGCTTCAGACTGGACGGGCGGGGGCGCCACCGGCTCCCCCGCCCGTCAGAGAGTGCTTAGTAGCACTCCTTGACGCCCGTCGACAGCGACATCTTCAGGCCGCTGAGCTTGAACGTTCCGGCAGTGGTGGCCCACGCCGTCTGCTTCACGTCGGTCAGCGTGGCCGACTCGGCCTGCTGAGCGAAGCCGTAAGGGTTCGCCGCGTCACCGCTCTTGAGGCCGGGACCCTTGCTGGCGTCCTTGGCCGCGACGCCGATGTCGATGTTCCTGAAGGTCGCGTTCGCCTCGAGGTCCTCGACGTCGATGTAGAGGTTCTCGGCCTCGACCGGCGTACCGCCGCCGCCCGCCTTCAGCGTGAGGCTGACAGACCCGAACAGCGGGATGTTCGGGGTGACCACGGACTGGCACATGTTCGTGATCGAGGCGCTCTTGAACGCCGAGACGGCGACGGGGTGAGCCGTCTTCTTGCCGTCGAGGGTGTAACCCGAGTCGATCGCGCCGTACTGCGAGAAGCCCGTGCCTTCGAGCTTGTCCGCGCTCACCTTGAACGACTGACCGGACACGCTGAACGACGCGGCCAGTGCGCCCTGCGCGAGGGCCACACCTATACATGCCGTCGCTGCGACGCTGGGCACCATGACCACAGCGAAGCGCTTCCATCTGGTCCCGCCACGCACCTGGGACTCCATATTTCCTCCTTCTCGGACGTACATCTCCTGGCCCTGACTAGCCCCCGAGACGGCGGCTCAGCCGGGCAGGGATGGGAGAAGTGCTACGTCCTCGGGAAGGGGAGCGCCTGTTCCGGAGGCGCGAACCGCGCACCGATCACCGGCGATCACCCCCGAGCGACAACCACTGGTCGCGCCTGACACGCATCACGCACAACCTTGCTGGACAGGCTTCGCCGCAGCGAAGACCCCCCTGCCCAAGGGCCGGCGCCACTGCCGTCGACCCTGCTCGGTGGGGACCCAGGAAAACCCGTTGACCCAACCGGCTGTCGGGGTACGGGATTGGACCGAGCGTGGCCGATCGTGGTGCATTCTCGCCGCCCGCACAAGGGGGTTCGTTACTCGCTAGTAACGGCCGGATAACCGAACAACGACCCACAGGTCTCGACCGGCGACGGAGGGTGCTCCTGCCGCCCAGGACAAATCCATTGATCGATGGACGGAATCCGACACACCGACGGCCGCTCTTTACTCCCAGTAACAGCGGCCGCGTTTACCAAGATTTGGCAAAGCGCGGCCGCGCGGGAACCACTCCGGCGAAATTTCCCCTCCGGCGCCACGGGCTCCGACGTTTAACGACTGGTCAGAACCCGGGCGCGTGGGGGATCAGAACAGGGCGCGCGCCAGCGCGCGCCGGGCCGCCGCCACCCGGGGGTCCTCGGGCCCGACCACCTCGAACAGTTCGAGCAGCCGCAGCCGTGCGGCGTCCCGGTCGTCGCCCGCCGTGCGGGCCACCGTCTCGATGAGCCTGCCGAACGCGTCCTCGACGTGTCCGCCGACCAGGTCCAGGTCCGCCGCGGCGATCTGCGCCTCGACGTCCTTCGGCCGGTCGGCGGCGTCCTTGCGCACCTGCTGCGGGTCCATCTCGCCCACCCGCCGGAGCAACTCGGCCTGCGCGAGCCCGAGCTTGGCCTCGCTGTTGCCGGGGTCGTCGGCGAGCACGTTCTGGTAGGCCTGGACGGCGCCGGCGAAGTCCCCGGCGTCCAGGGCCTGTACGGCGGCTTCGAGCAGGCCGTCGTACGGCCCGGCGGGCTCGGCCGCGGCCGGCTGGGCGGCGGCGGGCGCGGCGTCCGCGTCGACGGTCAGGCCGGTGAGCCCGAACCGCTGCTCGGCCACCTCCACCAACTGGTCGAGGGTCTCGCGGATCTGCGCCTCGCCGGCGGCCCCCTGGAAGAGGGGCAGGGCCTGCCCCGCGACGACCGCGAACACCGCCGGGATGCCCTGCACCCCGAACTGCTGCATCAGCATCTGGTTGGCGTCGACGTCGATCTTGGCGAGCAGGAAGCGGCCGTTGTACTCGACGGCGAGCCGCTCCAGGACGGGGCTCAGCTGCTTGCAGGGCTGGCACCACTCCGCCCAGAAGTCGATGACGACGGGCACTTCGGCGGACCGCTGCAGGACGTCCCGCTCGAACCCCGCCTCATCGACGTCGATGACGAGATCGGCCGGGGAGACGGCCCCTGCGCCGCCCTGCCGTGCCGCTTCGGCGCGCGTCTGCTCCGCCTTCGCCTTGGCCTCCTGGGCCGCCTTCACCGCGGCGAGGTCGACGACTCCGCTCATGGACATGTTCCGTGGCTGCATGCGTCTATCCTCCCCCGTCCGCGGCCCTGCGTGAAAAGCGATCCGCATACCCGCCGAACATCCCGAACACGAGCGCCCGGGTCCCCACCCGCGCCCCGCCGGGCCCGGCCCGTGTACGTCCGTCACGAGCGGCTGTCGGCGTCGAGCTTTCGCTACGAGTCGTAGCGTAATGGCACCGGGTGCCTCCGCACCACCGCCCCTCGGTGATCTGCCTCACGGAGGCGGGGGAAAAACCTGCGGTTATGGTCGGAAGCATGCAGAGCCGCACTCCCGCTTGCCGTCCGGGCCGTCCGCGCAGCGCCGCCGCGGACACCGCGATCCTGGCCGCGACGCGGGAGGCGCTGGTGGAGCTGGGCTGGTCGAAACTGACGCTGGGAGACGTGGCGACGCGCGCCGGGGTCGCCAAGACGACCCTGTACCGCCGTTGGGCCGGGAAGAACGAACTGGTCGTCGACGCGGTCGCCGAGCTCTTCGGCGAACTCGAACTCCCCGACCGCGGCAGCCTGGCCGCCGACATCGAGGGCGTCGTCCTGCAGTTCGCCGCGATCCTGGCCCGCCCGGAGGCCAAGAGCGGGCTGATGGCGGCCGTCGCCGAGTCCACCCGCGACGACGCGCTGCGGGAACGCATCCGCGCCTCCATCGTCGATCCCCAGAAGGGTCTGGTCCTGGAGGGCCGGGCCCGTGCGCAGGCCCGCGGCGAACTCCCCCCGGAGACCGACCCGGTGGAGGCCGCCCGCACGGTCGACCTCATCTTCGACGTGGTGGCGGGCGCGGTGGTCCACCGCACCCTGGTGAGCGCGGAGCCGGCCGACGAGGAGTGGGTGCGCGGCTTCACGCGGGTGCTGCTGCAGGGCCTGTCGTTGGCGTCCGTCCCGCCCGAGGACGGCTGACGGGGCC